>NZ_PJAT01000026.1 GCF_002836715.1 Psychrobacter sp. 4Dc | reverse complement strand
CTTCCACACCCTGCCTATCAACGTCCTAGTCTTGAACGGCTCTTTAGGGAAATCTAATCTTGAGGTGGGCTTCCCGCTTAGATGCTTTCAGCGGTTATCCCATCCGAACGTAGCTACCGGGCAATGCCACTGGCGTGACAACCCGAACACCAGAGGTTCGTCCACTCTGGTCCTCTCGTACTAGGAGCAGATCCTCTCAAATTTCCAACGCCCACGGTAGATAGGGACCGAACTGTCTCACGACGTTCTAAACCCAGCTCGCGTACCTCTTTAAATGGCGAACAGCCATACCCTTAGGACCTGCTTCAGCCCTAGGATGAGATGAGCCGACATCGAGGTGCCAAACACCGCCGTCGATATGAACTCTTGGGCGGTATCAGCCTGTTATCCCCAGAGTACCTTTTATCCGTTGAGCGATGGCCCTTCCATACAGAACCACCGGATCACTAAGACCTACTTTCGTACCTGCTCGACTTGTGGGTCTCGCAGTTAAGCGCGCTTTTGCCTTTATACTCTACGACCGATTTCCGACCGGTCTGAGCGCACCTTCGTACTCCTCCGTTACTCTTTAGGAGGAGACCGCCCCAGTCAAACTACCCACCATACATTGTCCTCGGTATTGTTATACCTGAGTTAGAACCCCAACATGACCAGGGTGGTATTTCAAGATTGGCTCCACCAAGACTAGCGTCTCGGCTTCAAAGCCTCCCACCTATCCTGCACAAGTCAGGTCAAAGTTCAATGTAAAGCTGTAGTAAAGGTTCACGGGGTCTTTCCGTCTAGCCGCGGGTACACAGCATCTTCACTGCGATTTCGATTTCACTGAGTCTCTGCTGGAGACAGCGCTGCCATCATTATGTCATTCGTGCAGGTCGGAACTTACCCGACAAGGAATTTCGCTACCTTAGGACCGTTATAGTTACGGCCGCCGTTTACTGGGGCTTCGATCAAGAGCTTCGCTTACGCTAACCCCATCAATTAACCTTCCAGCACCGGGCAGACATCACACCCTATACGTCCACTTTCGTGTTTGCAGAGTGCTGTGTTTTTAATAAACAGTTGCAGCAGCCTGGTATCTGCGACTGCCAACAGCTCAAGGAGCAAGTCCTATCACCATCAACAGCGTACCTTCTCCCGAAGTTACGGTACCATTTTGCCTAGTTCCTTCAGCAGAGTTCTCTCAAGCGCCTTGGTATTCTCTACCTGATCACCTGTGTCGGTTTAGGGTACGATTCGTTTATAACTATTGCTTAGAAGCTTTTCCTGGAAGCATGGTATTTGCCACTTCGCTGTACAAGTACAGCTTGCTATCAGATCTCGGTATAAAATAGCCCGGATTTACCTAAGCTATAAACCTACATCCTTTCACCTGGACAACCAACGCCAGGCTGACATAACCTTCTCCGTCCCTCCATCGCATTATAAACAAGTATCGGAATATTAACCGATTTCCCATCGACTACGCCTTTCGGCCTCGCCTTAGGGGTCGACTCACCCAGCCCCGATTAACGTTGGACTGGAACCCTTGATCTTCCGGCGTGCGAGCTTTTCACTCGCATTATCGTTACTCACGTCAGCATTCGCTCTTGTGATACCTCCAGCATGCTTTACAACACACCTTCACAGGCTTACACAACGCTCCCCTACCACTTGAAAACAAATTCAAATCCGCAGCTTCGGCTCCTAGTTTGAGCCCCGTTACATCTTCCGCGCGGGCCGACTCGACTAGTGAGCTATTACGCTTTCTTTAAAGGATGGCTGCTTCTAAGCCAACCTCCTAGCTGTCTATGCCTTCCCACCTCGTTTCCCACTTAACTAGGAATTTGGGGCCTTAGCTGGCGGTCTGGGTTGTTTCCCTCTCCACGATGGACGTTAGCACCCACCGTGTGTCTCCCGGATATCACTCATCGGTATTCGGAGTTTGCATCGGTTTGGTAAGTCGGTATGACCCCCTAGCCGAAACAGTGCTCTACCCCCAATGGTGTTCGTCCGAGGCGCTACCTAAATAGCTTTCGGGGAGAACCAGCTATCACCGAGTTTGATTAGCCTTTCACCCCTATCCACAAGTCATCCCCTGGCTTTTCAACGACAGTGGGTTCGGTCCTCCGGTGCCTGTTACGGCACTTTCAACCTGCTCATGGATAGATCACTCGGTTTCGGGTCTATACCCTGCAACTAAACGCCCTATTAAGACTCGGTTTCCCTACGGCTCCCCTAAACGGTTAACCTTGCTACAGAATATAAGTCGCTGACCCATTATACAAAAGGTACGCGGTCACCCAACAAGTGGGCTCCCACTGCTTGTACGCACACGGTTTCAGGTTCTATTTCACTCCCCTCACAGGGGTTCTTTTCGCCTTTCCCTCACGGTACTGGTTCACTATCGGTCAGTCAGGAGTATTTAGCCTTGGAGGATGGTCCCCCCATCTTCAAACAGGATTTCTCGTGCCCCGCTCTACTTAATATGTTAACTCTAATGTTTCGAATACAGGACTATCACCTACTACGGTCAGCTTTCCCACGCTGTTCTTCTACATTAGAATTAATCGGCTTCTCCCCGTTCGCTCGCCGCTACTAGGGGAATCTCAATTGATGTCTATTCCTAAGGGTACTGAGATGTTTCACTTCCCCTCGTTCGCTTCCTAATAAATTAGGATACCTACCTTATGGTAAGTGGGTTTCCCCATTCAGAAATCTCCGGATCACAGGATATTGCCGCCTCCCCGAAGCTTATCGCAGGCTGTCACGTCTTTCATCGCCTCTGACTGCCAAGGCATCCACCATGTGCGCTTCATTACTTGACCATACAACCCCAAGTAGTCTTTCGACTTCTAAGTGTCATACAATCTAATTATGATAACGATATCACCTATGTTTATACGCTTGATTCAGTTCTCTTTACTTTTTTAATAACTCACCCCTGGGATAACAACTGATGTCGTTAAGAGGTGAGTTATTAAGGTTAAGAAGTGCGCGTGAACACGCTCTTCCTAACCCAGACTCATATCTATGTTTTTAAATAGTCTCTATGCTCTCGTCGAGTCACAGATTCTGTATAAAACAGAAAGAAGTAATCAATCACAATCACTTGTTTCTATTTAATACCTATTTATTTATTAGCATCTAAAGCTTACTTAACCGTCTTAGTAGTGGTGGAGCCAAACGGAGTCGAACCGTTGACCTCCTGCGTGCAAGGCAGGCGCTCTACCAACTGAGCTATGGCCCCATTGTAAAATGGTGGGTCTAGGTGGACTTGAACCACCGACCCCCGCGTTATCAACACGGTGCTCTAACCAGCTGAGCTACAGACCCTAATACGTTTGTTAAAAACGTAAGCTTAAACTAAAGAACAACTTGTTGTGAATTCTTGCTGACCGAATGCGTCTATAAGGAGGTGATCCAGCCGCAGGTTCCCCTACGGCTACCTTGTTACGACTTCACCCCAGTCATCAACCACACCGTGGTGAACGCCTCCCCGAAGGTTAAGCTATCCACTTCTGGTGCAATCAACTCCCATGGTGTGACGGGCGGTGTGTACAAGGCCCGGGAACGTATTCACCGCGGCATTCTGATCCGCGATTACTAGCGATTCCTACTTCATGGAGTCGAGTTGCAGACTCCAATCTGGACTACGATAGGCTTTTTGAGATTCGCATCACATCGCTGTGTAGCTGCCCTCTGTACCTACCATTGTAGCACGTGTGTAGCCCTGGTCGTAAGGGCCATGATGACTTGACGTCGTCCCCGCCTTCCTCCAGTTTGTCACTGGCAGTATCCTTAGAGTTCCCGGCTTAACCCGCTGGTAACTAAGGACAAGGGTTGCGCTCGTTGCGGGACTTAACCCAACATCTCACGACACGAGCTGACGACAGCCATGCAGCACCTGTATTCTAATTCCCGAAGGCACTCCCGCATCTCTGCAGGATTCTAGATATGTCAAGACCAGGTAAGGTTCTTCGCGTTGCATCGAATTAAACCACATGCTCCACCGCTTGTGCGGGCCCCCGTCAATTCATTTGAGTTTTAACCTTGCGGCCGTACTCCCCAGGCGGTCTACTTATTGCGTTAGCTGCGTCACTAAGTCCTCAAGGGACCCAACGACTAGTAGACATCGTTTACGGCGTGGACTACCAGGGTATCTAATCCTGTTTGCTACCCACGCTTTCGAGCCTCAGTGTCAGTATGATGCCAGGAAGCTGCCTTCGCCATCGGTATTCCTTCAGATCTCTACGCATTTCACCGCTACACCTGAAATTCTACTTCCCTCTCACCTACTCTAGCCTAACAGTTTCAGATGCAGTTCCCAGGTTAAGCCCGGGGATTTCACATCTGACTTATCAAGCCACCTACGCTCGCTTTACGCCCAGTAATTCCGATTAACGCTTGCACCCTCTGTATTACCGCGGCTGCTGGCACAGAGTTAGCCGGTGCTTATTCTGCAGCTAATGTCATCGTCTCCGGGTATTAACCGAAGAGTCTTCTTCACTGCTTAAAGTGCTTTACAACCAAAAGGCCTTCTTCACACACGCGGCATGGCTGGATCAGGGTTTCCCCCATTGTCCAATATTCCCCACTGCTGCCTCCCGTAGGAGTCCGGGCCGTGTCTCAGTCCCGGTGTGGCTGATCATCCTCTCAGACCAGCTACAGATCGTCGCCATGGTAGGCCTTTACCCCACCATCTAGCTAATCCGACTTAGGCTCATCTAATAGCGAGAGCAGTAAACTGCCCCCTTTCTCCCGTAGGTCGTATGCGGTATTAATACGAGTTTCCCCGTGCTATCCCCCACTACTAGGTAGATTCCTAAGTATTACTCACCCGTCCGCCGCTCGACGCCTGGTAGCAAGCTACCATCGTTTCCGCTCGACTTGCATGTGTTAAGCCTGCCGCCAGCGTTCAATCTGAGCCATGATCAAACTCTTCAGTTTAATCTTGCTATGAAGCTCTTTAAAGAAGCTTCTAAACTTGGCTCATCTAATCTGGCAAAATCGCTAAAAATTATGTTCGTAATGAATTAACTTTGAGTTTTTCTGCTGTCTTAAATGATAATTTTTATAGTTAATAATCTTTCCGAAAAGAAAAGATAGTCAACTTTATTTTTTAGCATTCTGAATCAGCAAAAATCCACACAAGTTGTTCTTTAGTTATGCTTTTAAATAATGTCTGACACTGTC
>NZ_PJAT01000025.1 GCF_002836715.1 Psychrobacter sp. 4Dc | reverse complement strand
GAAATTAAATACTCTTTAGAATTAATTATATTTTATACATAGATTTAATGGCCAATGAACGATTTGTTCTCTGCATTATTTCACGAAAAACAATACCTCAATAGAGGCCACACTCTTATTTTATAGTTGGATTTATTATGAGCAAAAATAACGCAATTGATTTAGAAAATTTGAACGTGGATGAGTTACGTGCTATCACTGAAAACGCTCAACAACTTATCGCCAAAAAACAACACCAACGTTTGTATGATGCCTATATGCAGTTTGAGCAGATTGCAGAAGATAGTAATGCAACGATCGAAGAGATACTGAAAGCTGGTGAAAAGTTAGAGAAAAAACGCAGTATTAAATATCGTAATACTGATGATCATAGTGAAACTTGGACTGGCCGTGGTCGTAAGCCAACGTGGTTAGTCGAAGCGCTCGCAGCAGGTAGTGATATCGAAGATTTTGCTATTTAATTAGCTGTTTTCTTATAAAGTTACTTTCTGTGAACCAGTTAGAAGTTGCTATTTATAATGGTGTATTTACAACCATTTAGCGATAGATATAGCTGCTTTCGAGAAAATAAAAGCCAGTATCTTTACTGCCAGTATTTTGGCAAAAAGATACTGGCTTTTTTTCTGTCATCTATATGCCATTGTTTGTTATGATAATGACGTTTTTGTCTTATATAAGAGTTGTACGACTGTGGCCCAAGTATCTGAGTTTTCTCATAAACGTCCCCGTAAGCTTTGGTGGCTAGTGGGGTTTGTGTTGTTTGCGCTATTTGCTGTGTTGCAAATGCCAGCAGCATGGTTACTTGAGAAATACGCGCCAGATACGCCTTATGTGCAGCATTTATCTGGCAATGTATGGCAAGGTGCTGCCATTTGGCAATTGCCTATGTCATCGACGTCGCTTACAGGTACGGTGGAATGGTCATGGCAGCCTTGGCAGCTACTCATAGGTAAGCTAGGTGCGGATGTGAATATCCACTCAGCACAGACACGGCTGAATGGGCAAGCTAAACTTGGGTTAAACTCATGGCAAGTTGACAACATGAGTGGGAAAGTTGCACCTGAGACGCTAGCGAGTGTGGTCAACTGGCAACTGCCAAATACCCCTATTCAAGTAAATAATGTATCGCTAACGCGTCAGGCTGATAAAAATGACGCATCTAGTAGTGATCCTGCTAAAGACGTTAGCGGATTTAGTGCCGCGGATGGTCAATTGACTTGGGTTGGTGGTGAGGTAGGCTATCCTAGTGGTGGCAAAGTTTTTTATATTACGATGCCTGCTCTAAGAGCCGAGCTTAGTACAGAGCAAAAAAACAATAGAGATTTGCTGCATATCAATTTATTGAATAATCAAGATAAGCGTTTGGGAGATCTGTATCTCGATAGCGATAATATGCTCGATGTCAGTTTGACGCAGCGCTTGCTAGAGAACATGCCTGAGTATAAAGGACAAGCCCCTCAAGATACGCCAGTTGTCAGTGTGCGCCAGCCATTGTTAGCTGGTTTGGGGGCGAACTAAATGCTTAATATCGCCGCAAGCTTAAAACCTGTTATCAATACTCTCAATCGCTTTTCAGGTTGGCTATTGTTGTTAGCCATTGCTTGGCTATGTTGGACAGCCGCCCGTCTTTTATGGTTATTACTAGCAGCACCTCTAGCGCCTGCATTGCCTTTAGCGCCTCTACAGAATAGTGCCAAATCCACCAAAGATTATAGCAGCTTATTTGCAATCTTTGCTGATCCCGATCCTGTTACCGCAGCCGTGCAACCACCTCCCAACATTGAGCTCAAAGGCGTACTACTAGCCATACCTGAGAGCATGTCTTCCGCCTTATTGAATGTCAATGGCGAAGTCAAAAATTACCGCATCGGTGATGAGCTAAAAGACAGCGATTATACGCTCGTGGCTGTTGATTGGAATTCAGTCATTATCGCTGATGCTAACGATAAAGAAACCGTTATCAAAATGCCAGAGGCGATGCCATTAGACCAAAGTGATATGCTAGCAAGCGGAATAAGTAATCAGCGTTTGCCAAATAATAGCATGTTGCCTACAGCGCCCCAGCCAGTACAAAACGCTATTCCTGAGACAGAAGGGACAACTGGCGCAGACACTTCAAAAAGTCCACAGTCGGCTATCGAAGAAGCGGTTACGGCCTTGCAAGAAAACCCTGCCAGTTATCTAAGTAGAATGGGGGTGATGGCATCAGGTGAAAGTTACCAAGTCACAGCGGCGATGCCTGCTGGCCTACGTAATCGTTTAGGGCTTGAGCCAGGCGATAAGGTACTGACCGTCAACGGACAGAGCGTGGGTAATAACCCAGCGCAAGATGCTGGTGTACTTCAGCAAGTACAGCAAGCAGGTGAAGCGCAGATAGAGGTTCAACGTGGTGAGCAAGTTATTACGATTCGCCAGCAGTTCTAGCAAGGTAGGTTTTTAGCAAAATTGCTCCTTAAAAATTCAGCACATAGTAAGCAATATCACTGTAGGTAATCATCAATATGGTAAGTTTTCAGAATTTTTCAGCCACGCCTTTGTACTGTAGCCTGCAGCGTTTGATGCGCCTGTGTCGTCCACTTTGTCTAGCAGTGCCATTATGGGCTGCTGGTATTGGTCTTGCCAATGCTGAGAGCTGGAAAGTCAATTTGCAAGACGCTGATATCAAAGCTTTTATCAATGAAGTTGCGACCATCACAGATCAAAACTTTGTTCTTGATCCGCGTATCAATGGCAATGTCACAGTCATCTCTAACAAAGCCTTGTCCCGTGATGAGATTTATCAGTTATTTCTGAGCGTGATGCAAGTGAATGGTATCGCTGCGATTGAGTCAGGAACGACGACAAAACTGGTACCGGATAATATTGCTAAGCAATCTGGTGTGGCGGTTGATTTACGCGGTGATAGTGTTGGCGAGTCGCTCGCTACTCGAGTTATTTATTTGACTAACACCCAAGCTGCAGAAGTATTAGGTGTTATTCGGCCATTGATGCCGCAGTCGGCTCACGCGGCCGCTGTACCTGGTGTCAATGCACTAGTATTGTCCGATCGAGCAGACAGTCTTAATCAACTGACAGCTCTTATCCGTGATTTAGATAGCAATGTAAATGACAGTTTGCAAGTGATACCACTACGCCACGTCGATGCCGAACGTATGATGGAGTTGATTAGCGCCTTAGTCTCAAGTGCGGGTAGCGGGCAAGCTCAAGGTGGCAACAATCAGCTAAAGGTGATTGCTGATACGTCAAGCGATAGACTGCTAGTCAAAGGCAGTCCTGAAATGATTGCTAAAGTCCAAGAAATGGTCAATCAGTTGGATACCACGCCGACCAGACGTTTAAGTGGTCTACGTGTCTTTCGATTAAAGTATGCTAGTGCTGGTCATATCGCCGATATGTTACGCGGTTTACTCGCTAACCAATCTATCAATAGTGCTGGCGCGACCTCGACACTAGAATCAGCCTCACTAAATGATGTAAGCAGCACAGGCGCTGCAATTAATAATGCAGCTAGCGATAGCCTTGGTAGTAGCAGTGCGGCCGCTGTCTCGACTAGCAGCACAAGTGGCACAAGCACAGGGGTGGGCGGTCGTCCGTTTAGTATTATCGCTGATGAAACTCAAAATGCCGTTATCGTTAACGCCGCACCTGAGCTCATGTTCGAGATTGAAGATGCAGTCAACCAATTAGACAGTCGCCGCGCACAAGTATTAATTCAAGCTGCCATTGTTGAAGTGTCAGGCGATGATGCCACCCAGCTAGGTGTTCAGTGGGCACTAGGTAACGCCAACAGTGGCTATGGAGTGGTCAACTTTAACAATGTGGGAGCCAGCGCGACGACACTTGCGGCGGCGGCTTTAGCAGGGACGAGTACGGCAGGTATTAGCGCTGCAGCCAGCTCTATCGCAGGTGCATTGATAGGTATTGGAGACAGTCGCAAAGACAGTCAGGGCAATACAGAGTTTTATGGTGCTATTTTACAGGCGCTTGACTCATCTACCAGTGCTAATCTATTGTCCATGCCATCGATTTTGACATTGGATAATGAAAAAGCCAGTATCTTAGTTGGTCAAAACGTACCTTTTGTTACGGGTTCTTTTACCACCAGTGGCAATAATTCAAACAACCCATTTCAGACAATTGATCGCCAAGACATTGGTATTAATCTGAATGTCATTCCCCATATTGGTGACAATGGCACAGTACGATTAGAGGTCTCGCAAGAAGTCTCGTCAGTCGTACCAGGCAGTACGGGTAATGCCAGTGGGCTAATTACCAATAAAAGCCTTATTAATACGACCATTCTAGCGGATGATCAGCAAACGATTGCCTTGGGCGGCCTGATGCGTGACAACACCACCACACGTCAACAGAAGGTTCCTGGACTGGGCAATGTTCCTGTTATCGGTAGACTCTTTCGTTCTGACAACGACAGCACCCAAAAGAGCAATTTGATTATCTTTTTACAGCCGACTATCTTACGTGATGGCGGCGCGGTAGCGAGTGTGACTGAACGCAAATTCAATCAAATGCGAGTGTTGCAGCTGGTCATTGATAAAAACGGTACGATTAAGCAATTACCATTGAGTGGCACTGAAGGTTGGAATGGTAATGTCAGTGCGGATTACGAGCTCATGCCGCTCAACCCCCTTATCCCTAAACGTGATCAAGCGCCAAAATCTACTTCGCAAGGTTTTACGAGAGTAGATAGCCCGAATAGTGGTATCACGACCTATCCTCTTAATCGTTAAAATATTAGCCTTATATATAACGGTTAATATGATTCAACTGACATAAATTAATGTACGATGTGATAGATACTAGTTACATCGTACATTAGCTTGCGTATTCATAACACAGATAAACATAGCTGCTTTTATATTTAGGTATATTGGTTACTAATAGAATAATGAGTTACGTATTATGTTTTCCACCATAGTAAAACAGAAGCTAAGATGACAAATTATAAGAATACAAAGAAGTTGTTTTTACTGAGTGTGGCTGCAACTGCGCTATTGCTCATCCCTAGACGCAGTAGTCGCAAGGACAATACGAAGACAGTAAACAACCATGAGACCGTATCTAAAGGTAATGATATCAATGATGCTCGTGAGAATGCAGCTAAAAAATAGAAGTTAGTAATTAGAAAATAAAAGCTCAGTAATGCGTCTATAGCAATATTCTTATATAAAAAT
>NZ_PJAT01000024.1 GCF_002836715.1 Psychrobacter sp. 4Dc | reverse complement strand
TTCTACAAGATTTCTTAGAGCTGCAAAATAATGCAACGGGACCTACTATAGATGAGTTTTTAGCAACCTTTTCTATCTCTACTAATTCTTTATTTGGACTAGTAGATAATTATGAAGATAGTTCTGTATTTGTTAAATATCTATTACCAACTAGTCAAAATTTAAAAGTTTCAAAAGCTATAAAAAGGGAAGCTATTGCGAGTTTTGAAAAAATTGAACATCGCCCTTTAGGAAAAGAATCTATTACTGAATCTTATAAGTTAAAAGGTAAGATTATGAGTAGAAAATCCTATGGATTTCAAATGAAGAGTATCGATAGTCCTTTTTGTAAGGTTGCATAAGGGTGTTAGGAAATTAAATGAATATACAATTAATCTCAACTAAAGCTGTTGCTATTGACCTATCACCCTTAGAAGATATTCTTGAAGGTGATATGGAAAACGAAACAAACTTCTCTTTTGACTTCAATCCTGTATTTGATGATAATTTAGAGTTTGCTAATAAGTTCTTGGTAGCTTACTTCGGTGAAATGAGAAGCTATAAAGAACAGTTTGAATGTAAAGTTGTATATATTGCAGAATTTGAAGTTGATGAAACAATAACTAGCGATTTCCTGAAAGGTAACTTCGCTTTAATCAATGCCCCAGCTATTGGTTATCCATATTTTAGAGCATTCTATTCTAATTTTTTATTGAATGCTGGTTATGAACCAAAAATTCTACCAACCATTAACTTTGTTCAATTGAGGGACGATAAGCTAAAAGAAATGGATAAACATCCTGAAGCGTAATGTTTTTTTCATTAAGCTCTTAATTTAAAGTAAGTTCTTAATGTGGATTGAAATACTTAAAATTGTATATGTATCTTCTAACGGCAATGACTGTCTTATCACAGTCATTGCCATTTTTTAGCTAAAACGCTTCTATAAAATCAAGCTTGCCATCTCCTACTATATTTAACCCCATATGCTCATCGTAGAACTTCTCCGACAGGGTAAAGATGCCTGTATCTCTGACTTGCTCTATAGCATGCTCTTGCTGCAACTTATCAAACATGTAAGGGAAAACGTTGACACTATATTGCTGCACTTCTCGTACCAGTTTATAAAAGTCTTTATCATTGAATTGTGTGCCATACAGCGCGGTAATCAATTTACGACCTTCATCACCATAAGATACGATAACGGCCTTGGTCGGGGCATCGATAGCCTTAAAAGCACGCCCTGCATCCATAAATGATTGCCACAACTTTGGGAACTGACCGTTTTTAAGCCTACTGGCATTATCATTATCGACCGCAGGATTGAGACTATTATTGCTTGTCCAACCAAATATAGTGTCACTGCCAAAAGACTTGCCATCCGTCTGCTTAACAGGATACGCCATTTGCTGTTTGGCAAAATCCGTTGTATAAAACACTTTAAAAAAGTCAGTCATAATATCGGGGTCAAGCAGAT
The DNA here is from genome assembly GCF_002836715.1 of Psychrobacter sp. 4Dc. Classification (GTDB taxonomy): domain Bacteria; phylum Pseudomonadota; class Gammaproteobacteria; order Pseudomonadales; family Moraxellaceae; genus Psychrobacter. The sequence continues at coordinate 3,978 of NZ_PJAT01000024.1, read as the reverse complement.
GTTTATCTTGATTTTCAGGTCGAGACAGAAGCGGTAAAATGTGATTCTCCATCTGTTCTTTACCCAGTTTAATGGTAGGCAATTTACTGAGACTTTCCTTATCAGGCTTGACGATAAAAACTTGCCCTTTGGTAGGCTTGCCATTCTCATCCCTCATTTCGCCATGACGATTACAACGTCCTGATGCTTGCGCGATGCTATCTAGCCCTGCTAAGAACCGAATCACTGATGCAAACGACACATCAACGCCCGCTTCAATAAGCTGGGTTGAGATGACCAAAGTCGGCAAACCTTGCTTTAAGCGTGCTCTAATTTGCGTAAGTAAGTCTTTACGATGACGCGCACACTGTCCTGTGCTCAAATGATATAGCTCATCTTCGGGCAGACTCTCTGCTAAGGTCTGATAAAGCTGGCTTGCCCAAATCTTGGTATTTACAATCACTAAGGTGCTGGCGTACTTATCAAAATTCTCGCTGATATAATCTGTCATACTGACTAAATCTTTGGGCTGTTCAGTATGGTCATGGATATCTACCCGTTTTAGAGTATCGAATAATTCCGTCAACTGGTCACGATTACCGATAATCTCTGTTGCTGAATTAAGGCTACCGTTATGTGCGATAGGCAAATGATTCAAAACAGGCTGGGTTGCAGTACATAGCACCGCTGTAGAGCTGGCATAACTGGTCAAAAAATTAATGGCGTTGCAGAATAAGTAATAGCAATTAATAGGTAGAGTTTGAATTTCATCAAATATCAGTACCGCACGGCTTAATTGGTGCAAACGTCTGACGCCTTTAGTGCCACCACCAAAACAGCTTTCTAAAAACTGCACCATCGTCGTAAATATAATAGGCGCATTCCAGTTATCCATAATAAGTTTGCTTTGCCATGTCTGCAAATCAGGTTCTAAGTTAGAGTGCTGCTCTAATACCCAATCTCCAGCGTAACTGCCATCAGCTTGCTTTTCTTCTAAAATATCTCGTACTTCTTGAGCGTTTTGTTCAATAATACTGGTAAAGGGGATAATATAGATGATGCGATCAAGATTGTGACGTTCGGCATGTTGCACAGCAAAGCGAAGGCTAGCAAGTGTTTTTCCGCCACCCGTAGGCACAGTTAGAGTATAGACACCTTGCTTTTTTTGCCCTGTCTCATAGCAAGTACTAGCAATGAGGTTGCGCTGATAGTTAATGGGATTAGCAGCGCTATTCTTGGCTTTATTGGCAAAACTCTCGTACAGCGCTTCGACTTTATCTATAGCGGCTTGCCAATTAGGGCGAGAATAATCTAAGAGGTGAGCTTGGCTTGGATATTCAAAGGCAATGCTGTTACTACGATCAGCATCAATAAGACAGCTAAATAGCATTCGTGTGTAAAAGCCGATATAAAAGTCTTTTTGTTTATCAGTTGATGACTTGTTATATAGTAAATTAGCGATAGCATTACTAAATTCTTTAAGCGTTTCACTTTTGACCTTTTTATCTAAGTGAATAAATAAATCGTTGTTTGTAGCATTCGTTAAAGTTTCTTGATAATGAGATTCGCCTTCTTCTTTTTGCTTACGGTTCTGTAGGTAGCGATGTCCTTCTTTATCGACGACGTTCACCATTCCACTATGATGAGATGCCACACAGATGAATAAAATATCGGCGAGCAGTTGCCCTTGGCCGACTGCTATATTCTGCTGTTTAACTTCATCCTTTATAGTTTTTGTTAATCTAAAAAATAGTTGGTAAAGGTGTATTGCGCCAGCGGTGGAGTGGTCAACTGAACCCCGTTTAGGTTTGCCTTTAAGCAGTATTTCAGCTTCTTCGTCTTCATCTAAGTCTTTATAGTTATCATAGGCGATGCTGTCTCTAATATAGGTCTGAAACGCTTCACTATATTTACCCAAATCATGTACCAGACCGATTAGCTCACCGGATAGTGGCAAACCAATTTTAGTCGCTAGAGTTTTGGCTATTTCTGCTGTACCAGTTAAATGGTCATAGAGCAATTGCTCGCTACCATCACTCTTACGCACATGCGCAATAAAATTATTCTTAGTATTATCAGGTTGCTTACTTTGAGTGTTAATATTTTCCATCGCTGTATTTAATCCAAATAATATTTCTTTAAAACGATTAAGCAACCATATCCTAATCGTTACAAAGTCACAATAAGAGAATGGAGTTAGAACGACAACAGTTGTCGTTAATTCTTTTAACGCCAACAAAAAAACCAGACGACCTAAGGTCATCTGGTAATTACTTTAAAAAATTATAATGATAGTTACTTACTATTATGTTCTCGCCATAAGGCATGCTTGCATACCTCACAACACCAACTCTCTTTTGATCGCATAAAAGAAATGTCTGCTGGTATCTCTAAAGGACAAACATAACCACAGTATTCACAGCGCACATCATCTAAATAAGCAAAACACTGACCTACGGTATCAAACATGATATGAGGACTGATGTTGTACTTCTGACAAACCGCTTTCACATGCTCAATAAAGCCACTCTCATTATCGTATGCCCAGTAATCACCACAGATTTTTAGATCACGTGCGTTCTGCGTCATATCAGGCTGAAGCTTTACACTCATAACATCCTCCTCAGTAACCATAGCTGATTTGTGGTAAGAGTCCGTATAGCTCACTCTCTAACTGATGACACATCTCTTCAAAGATATAGCCCCCACTAGCGTCTAAGCGCTTCTGTACCCATACGCGCAAAGCCATATGGTTATCGAAGCAACTATCCACACTTAAGAATCGAGCCAAACCATTGCCTGACTGAATATAGAGCTCACAAATCAAAGTGTTAGCAATACCATTAGCATCCTCGCTGACGTAGCCACTAGGTTTCAACTGCGCAAACAACTCATTGTAATTAATAACTTTCATTGTGCCTTCTCCTTGTCAGTAGGTAATGGAGCAATCTGACTCCGATTGACCAATGCCTCAAAAGCACTACCATCTTGACGGGTCATATTGGGCACATAGCGACTGTAAGTGTTGAATAGCATCTTAGTAGTAGAGTGTCCCATCTGACTGGCTATCCACTCAGGGCTTTCACCAGCTGCTAGCCAAAGAGTAGCTGCGGTATGACGCGTTTGATAGGCATTACGTTTCTTAAGCCCCAAAACCTTAAGAGTAGGGTGCCAAACCCGCTTATTCACATTGTTGTAATCTAAAGGCTCACCTGTATGCGCGCAAAACACATAATCTGAGCGCTCATAAGTGATTGCTTGTTGTTCTTTTAAAGCATCAAAAACCCAAGGTGACATTTGAATCGCTCTATAAGACTCTTGCGTCTTAGGGGGAACTATTTTGCCTTTAACCAACGCTTGCTTGATCACTATTTCGCGACGATTAAAGTCAATATTCTCCCACGTTAATCCATCAATCTCACTCGTACGCATACCTGTAAAGAAACGTACCAAATAATAATTGCGATAATCCTCTCTCACACCATTAATGAACTTCCAGACCTCCTCCAGTGTAAATGGCTGGATATCGGTTTTAGGCTCTTTGAGAGACTTAATGTCATCATAAGGGTTATCAAACTTGTAGCGTTTAGACGCTTCTTTTAGTATCATACCCAAAGGTACCATTATCGAATTGATGCGTGCCGCTGACAGATGTTTGTTAGCTTTTCCGTACGTTACTTTGGCGAGCGATGAACGGAAGGCTAATACATCTGTCTTTTTTATGATATGAATAGGCTTAGTGCCAAACTTAGGTAGTAAATACATATCAATAATTTCTTTAATCTTACGTTTGTAAGTATCACGCCATTCAATCTCTTTTTCAGAAAACCATAGTAGAGAAAACTGCTTAAATGAAGGAACGTTAGTATTAATACATTCCTTACGATCATTTAAAGCCATCATCTCCTCTGCTTTATCACTTTTCGGAAAATACTTAGCATAGCTAAATATGCCTAGAGTGATTTCTGCCTCCATCTGTTCAATTACCTTCTCAAGTTT
>NZ_PJAT01000023.1 GCF_002836715.1 Psychrobacter sp. 4Dc | reverse complement strand
CTTGTCTACATTGTTTGATATCTGAATGCTAGCTTCTATATTCTCTACACTTTTCTTCATGATCTCTAAAACTGCATTATCTTCGTTCATATCTTCTATTCCCATAAATTTCTTTTGAATAAACTTAGTTAGCTGTGCAATAAATTCACTGACACTATGATTCTGGCATTCTACTTGACACGCTTTGAGCCAACCAATCAAGTCACTAAATCTAAGATGGCTATATTGATTGCGGGTTATCCAACCTTCTAAAGTTTTAGTATCAACGCTATACTCGCTTGGTACGTCATTATCCTCGTTTAAGTAAACAAGATGCCAAGAATTGTGTTTTCTATTTTTAAGTTCAATAGCATAATCTTTCATTTGGTCAAGCTGATCTGCTGCATAAGGTTTATTTTCAATACAAATGCCGTAGCTGTCATCATCCACCTGACATCTTAAGTAAATATCCATACGGCGTTGGGTATTACTTTTCCCCGTTATTTCTTCAAGAAAAACGTCTGTTTTCTCAAGATTGTTAAGGAAAATCTGCCAGTTATCGTTTTTATGTATAACAGGCAAACAATACTCAACAAATAATCTTAAAAAACTTTCTTTCTGAGCATGACTTCCTTTAGGATCAAGCAGAGCTGCCAAAATACGACTAATTCCTAACTCATCGGTATTGATATAATCAAAAGTACTGAAGTCTGGAGACAATTGACGACTATAAAGTGCTTGCGCAGTCTCTAAAGCGTTAATCTTTTGGCTCACATCATTTATCAAACTTTGCACGGTACTCATACTCATCTATCCTCTTAAAATCTCACTCGGTTTTATTCACTTATATTGCTGGTCATTGATTTGCTTTAGCATCTTGATAGTGTTTATATCGTAACTGCCAGCAAAGGATTGGTGTAAAAGCTGCTCAAATACACACTTGTTACCAGCGGCAAAGGCAAATAATGTTAGCGAAGATTGCAGCTTCAAATTATCCGGTGAACCAAAGATATCCAAAGCGCTTTTATCAGGATGTAATAGCAGTAATTCAGCGCACTCTATTAACCGTGCTCCAAGCACCTCATGCTGCAAATACGCTTGTGCTTGCTCCAGACTCTCTATTGCAAAGCGTCGAGACATTTTACTGTGCCCCAACCCTTTCATCTGTGGAAAAATAAACCACATCCAATGCGTGCGCTTACGACCTTGGGTCAGCTCTTCAATCACTTGTGAATAGATAGTATCTTGATCTTGAATAAAATCATCAAATAAATCTTTATCTGTCTTTGTCATCTTCTGCATTCCTTGCGATTTAAATAATGAGCGTTTGCCTACCTGCCACGCTAACCAGCCACATATATTGCCCCCATCCAGCAATGGTCAGGTTTATCAATCATCCTATTGCCGTAAAACACTTCTGCATCATCAGAAATCCGACTTTCAACAGCAGTTGTGACGCTAAAGAATTCATCAAGAGATAGCTTATGATCGCTTTCAATATCAAGCATCATATACTCGATACTAAGACCTTCAGGAATTTGATTGAGCAGATGATTAACGGTACTCTTTATTTGTTCTGAATCTGGTATGTCCGTTGCCCTAGCCTGTATAAAATTGGCAGGCTTTTCAGCCCCGCAAGATTTTTTGATATCATTAACATCTATACCAACCTTATCACAATCAGATAATACTGATTCAAACACGGTTATTACCTGCCTGACTTCATCCACTTTGCAAATAATGATCCCGTCTATTACTTCGAATCTATCAATATGCTTATCTGTGGTTTGTAGCGCAAACAATGTGCAACCGACTTGTTGTTGTAGATTTAGCAATGACTGTTCATCCCAACCATCTTCGATAACAATAAACCCAACCTCAGACAAGAGGTAGCTATCTGATTGTGGCGTATATAAAGTAGCTAAAGGTATGGGCTCTATCTGAAGCTCATCATTATCTTCTTCGTTGATATCGTTTTTTATAGTCTGTTTATCTTTAATACTACTATCTACTGTCATACTCGGCCCCTCTTTAAAGTGAAATCATTAATTACGGTTATAAAGCTGCATCCCACTTTCTAGGCGCTCAAGAATAACTGTCTTTAGCTCTAATGGTTCAATGACAACGGACAATTGCGACATACTTACCAGCCAATCTTGCAGACGAGTCGTATTAGCAACTGTAGCGCTGACTTGACGCCAAGTGTCATCAATAATCGTAATCTTCTGATCTATCGATAATGGGCGCTCATAAAGATGCTGACAGGCAAATTTCTGTACTTTTAAAACCAAGTTGATTTCAGTATTTTTACCAAACTCTAGCTTGCCCAGCTTCTGTAAGCTATCTAATGTAAAAACGTCACGCCCTACCCAGTCAGGTATTGGCTTATCTACGGCTACCTCGGTAATACGATTGACCGCAAAGTTGCGATGCTCCTCTAGCAATACGTCATCATCGATATGATCATCAGCAGAATTAAAGCCAGTGAGATAGATCATATTGTCAATAAAGATCAGTCCTTTGGGATACACCATTCTTTGAACTGGTTTTTCTTCCCATTTATTTTGATAGACTATCCGTAATTGACGATTCTGTAGCAAAGCTTGATGAATACTGCCAAACACCTTACTATCAAGATTTGGCGCTTGCACAATACTAGGCAAGGTGACGAGATGATCTTGCCATTGCCCTAGTGGACTTTGATGAAAATTATCTTTGTCTTGTCGACGTAGTTGAGTAAGCTTGTCTGTGATTCCTTGTTTAAAAGATACTGGTAAGTAGTTGGCGGTATATTTATCAAGCATCTCCCAAAAGAACACGGTTTGCTCGTTAATAACATCAATACTAAAACTGGGTTCAATATAAAACCGTGCCGTCTTGCCACTGATATTCTTGCCCCATGCTGGCACCCGGATTAAGGCGTCACTATAGAATATGTCGTTAAAGATTCGATTTAAGCCAATCAGATCGTTCTCTAAATTTTTACGCTCATTTGTATAATTATTAGGATCATTACCATAGTTGTGCATAAGCTCTGTCAGTGACATAGCATCTGCTTCACTTCGAGGAAGGCTTTGATATAAAGCAAATAGACGTGCTGACTTTGTATAGCTGGTGATTGGATGTGCAGGCATAGTAGCTTCTCTATTAGACTGATGAAGTAATCAACTTATTATTAAAATACATATTCAATCAAAACGAACCAAAATCGCAGTGCCATTATCGTAAGCATTGCCATCTGAGTCATACACTTGATGCTAAAGCGTCTGTAGCAAATCATTGCTCAGTACTGAATCATGAATGCCGTCACTACAAATTTCGAGACTAAAGACGATGCCACAGGCTTGGGCTATTGTTTCAGTAAGAGTTTCATATTCATCACTTAAAGTAGCTGTCATATTCATTCGCTTATTATTTATTATCATTAAGACAAGTATAGTAGACTACCTATAAAATTATTTTCTAGGTAGTCTACTATTATAAACCTCATAGATTATCCCAAGACAATAGTTAGCTTTGATTGTTGTTAGATCTAAGGGTATATCGCTAGTAAAGATAAATGAATCTATATACTATAGTCTAATCTTTCACTCCTACTTATAAGCCATCAACACATTAGAACTGCCATAAAAATAATAAAATACTTACTCTTGCTGATCATTGTAGATTTATCAAACACTACTACTCAGGTGAAGATACCAAAGTTTTCGAGGGTACGTCGTTATCAACTTTAATAGGACAAAGAGTCGATTATTTAATACACCCTAGTACTAAAAATCGATAATAAGCACCGTCTTATATAGCTTAGCGAATTTTTTAGTTTTCAAAGAAATACTCAGGTGGCTTGGGCAATATTGGGGTTTGACGGAAAACCAGAGTATGATATAGACCATTAAACTACTACCTTCATTTATATTTGTTTTACTAAGAGAATCTATTAATGAGTGACGTTTTATCACTGTCCCAGTTAGAGCAATACCTTTCAAAAGCGGCTTGGATCCTAAAAGGTCCCGTCGATGCTTCAGACTTCAAAGTCTATATCTTCCCCCTTCTATTCTTCAAGCGTATCTCCGACGTTTATGATGAAGAGTATCAGCAAGCGCTAAAAGAGTCTGACGGTGATATTGAATATGCATCCATGCCAGAAATGCACCGATTTGAAATACCACAAGGCTGCCACTGGAATGATGTACGTGAAACGACTACTAACGTAGGTCAAACCATAGAACAGGCGCTACGTGGTATTGAGCAAGCTAACCAAGACTTTTTATACGGTATCTTTGGTGATGCTCAGTGGGGTAATAAAAATAAGTTGCCAGATAAGCTGCTGATTGATCTAATTGAGCATTTCTCACAGTATCGTTTAGGTCATGAAAATGCCAATCCAGATATGCTAGGTAATGCCTATGAATACCTGATCAAGCACTTTGCTGACTTAACTAATAAAAAAGCAGGTGAATTCTATACCCCACGTTCAGTAGTACATTTGCTAGGGCTTATTCTCGACCCACACGAAGGTGAGTCTGTCTATGATCCTGCCTGTGGGACTGGAGGTATGCTATTAGAGTGTGTCGATAATCTGAAACATAACGGTGAGGACTTTCGTACTCTTAAACTCTATGGCCAAGAAAGAAACCTAACATCCAGTGCCATTGCACGTATGAATATGTTTTTACACGGCATAGAAGATTTTGAAATTCTGCGTGGTGATACTTTACGTGAGCCTGCCTTTTTCCAAGCCGATGGCCTGAAAACCTTTGATTGCGTTATAGCCAATCCGCCGTTCTCATTAAAAGATTGGGGCGCGGATAATTGGGCTAATGATCCCTATGGGCGCAATATCGCTGGTGTGCCACCTAAAGGTAATGGCGATATGGCTTGGGTACAGCATATGGTTAAGTCCATGAACAGTACAGGCCGTATGACCGTAGTATTGCCTCATGGTGCCCTATTTCGTAAAGGTGCCGAAGGTAAAATCCGTAAAGCATTACTAGAGCAGGATATTTTAGAAGCCGTCATCGGCTTAGGTCCTAATGTATTCTACGGCACACAGTTAGCTGCTTGTGTCATAGTCTTTAAACAGAACAAAGATGCTGACAAGAAAGGAAACGTGCTATTTATCGATGCTTCTGAACAAATACGCGTGGGCCGTGCACAAAACCACCTAGAACCAGAGCATGTTCAGCAAATATACCAATGGTATAGCGATTACCAAGATGTTGAGAACTACGCCAAGATCGCCAGTTTCGAGGACTTAAAAGAAAACGATTTCAATCTCAATATTCCACTCTACGTAGAGAAAATTATAGAAGATAACTTGCCTAGTGTGGATGAAGCTATGGCTGATTTAAAACAAGCATGGCAAGCCAGCCTAGAAGCGGAAGAAAAGTTTAAAACAATATTAAAAGGATTCTTATAATGGCCTATTCAAGCATGTCTATTAGGCAACTAATAAAGGGTATTAACTCAAATGAGTATTACTTACCTGCAATACAAAGGAAGTTTGTTTGGAGCGAAGATAAAATATGCAGATTATTCAACTCCATCATGCGCGACTACCCGATTGGAACTTTCTTATTCTGGGAGTTAACAGCTCAAAAAGCTCATGGATATACATTTTATGAGTTTCTAAAGAATTATCACCAGCGTGACTCTAAGAATAAGATAGTCAACCATAGTTTTTCTTCTGACATACACGGTGTACTAGACGGTCAGCAGCGTATCAGTTCCATGTATATTGCTCTTCAAGGTGTCTATTGCACTAAGAAAAAGTATGCAAAAACTAAGAACGATAATGCCTACCCTGAACGTCAAATGTACATAAATTTGTTGGATAGTAATTATGAGTTTAAATTCCTAACTGAAAAAGATGCTCAAAATAGTAAAAGTGGTTACTTTTATCTTGTAAGAAATATTTTGGATGAACTTGATTATGGAGATGCTAGCGCTGACTCTATTATTGACAATTTAATAAAGACCGAGCCTGGCAGA
>NZ_PJAT01000022.1 GCF_002836715.1 Psychrobacter sp. 4Dc | reverse complement strand
ATATTATTATCGTTTTTAAGCTTACATAACTATATTATCATGATACAATAATCTTCATTGGAGAGTTCTCCCAATGAAGAAATGCTTATATTATACAAATAAACTGGGTTGATAAAATTTTATGCGTTATTTTGCCTCTTTGATTAAAAATATTAAACCTACACTTTCTGGTCACGATACATTTCCTTTACGGTATGGATGGATTAAAAAGGCATACGACCAGATTGAAGCCCAGCCTGATGTCAACAATGTATTCTCTCAGGATACTGCTATTGCAGATTTTGGCGTAGGTAAGAATATGCTTAATGCGATGCGGTTCTGGTCAACTCATACAGCTATGCTTTATAGAGAGGGTAGTGCTTACAAAAACACGCATAAGGGATTAGGTGCCGATAAATTCTCTAATCATAACAATATAGACGCAACTAAGCACATCAATAGCTTTTATAATGCTGAAAACTTTCTTAGCGATAATGGACTTGACCCTTACTTAGAATCACCATCGACTATCTGGTTACTTCACCACTGCCTAGTAACGAACCCTAACTTAATAAGTTATTACTGGTTCTTTAATATCAATACAAAGTCGGAACTCACAAGAGAGGACTTTGCAAGGCTTTTGAAAGAGTTTATGAGAGACCATAATCTATCAGTCCCATCAGAATCTACTATAAAGCGTGATATTGAATGCTTTATCCAAAATTATACGACAAAACGTCGCAAGGCCAATGAAGATTTCGAAAGTACCTTAGAGGGTCCTCTCGTTGAACTAGATCTTTTAACCCGTGTTAGCAAACAAAGTATTAGGGCGTTAAGAGGTGAGAAGAACTCTCTAACATTGCATGTATTTGTATATGCTCTCATTAACTTTTGGAAAGTACATAATGGGGCTGCAGATACTCTCTCTTTGGAAATGTGTACCCTTGATGAGTGCTCGCCAGGTCGAGTGTTTATGTTAGATGAGGAGGCTATTATTGGATTCGCTGAGCAGTTGCAAAACTCAGACTACTCTTTAGCTTGGACACAGTCTGCAGGTATTAGACAGTTTCAGGTTACTGATGGCAGTGATTTAGACGATATATTAGAGCAAAGTATACGCTTTATGAAAGACGAAGATTATAGTCGATAATAAAATCACAAAATAATAATTAACTGTATTTTATAACTAATAATAGAGTCATTTGAAACTATGAATACTACTCAGCAATCAGAAACCTATCTTGTTGACGCCATTGAAAGAAATGAGTTTTTTCAGCGTTCGGTTAACATTACTTATGACCATGGCAATTTAGAGGCCCTCGAAAACTTTTATTGTCCAATATCCTATGAGCAAACCATTATTAAAATGATGCAGCACATAGAGCAATCAGGGCAGGCCGCATTTACTTGGACGGGTCCTTATGGATCAGGTAAATCGAGTCTCGCTATTTTCTTACAAGCTTTAATTAATAGTAATCCTCAGGTTGTTGAAGCAGCTAGAGCCAAACTAAGTGATAAGAATAAAGAATTAATTATTAAGCATTTCAGCCCTGAACAGCATCAATGGCAGGTCTTAAACTTAATTGGCCAGACTACTGCACCAGAGCGGTTGTTCATTGAAGCCTTGGACTTAAAAAATAGTGCGACTACAGAAGATATTTTACAAGCCCTTGAAAGCCGCATTGATAAAAATCAGCGTTTACTGATTTTTATCGATGAGCTAGGTAAGGTATTTGATGGTGCTGCTAAGAGTAGCCGCCCAGAAGATATTTACTTTCTCCAGCAGCTTGCAGAGTTTGTAAGCCGCACTCAAGGTAAGATGCTATTCATTGGCGTACTGCATCAGTCATTTATGGCGTATGCACGCCAAGCAACCGCTAAAACACATGATGAGTGGCTTAAGATCCAAGGTCGTTTTGTTGATTGTGCTGTGACATTATCAGTTGACGAGCAAATTCATTTAATCAGTCAGGTAATTGAAGTAAATGACTCAGACTTATTGGATATTCGAGCTAACACTAAATTTTCGAGCCAAGTCGATACCGTAGTTAATAACATTGCAAGCAACCGTAAGACTGACTCAGAGAAAATGACTGAGCTGCTAACGAATGTATTCCCGTTGCATCCATTAGTTGCAATACTGGTATGTCAGTTGTCTAAGAAAAACTTCGGTCAAAACCAGCGTAGTATTTTCTCATTTTTAATGTCAGCCGAGCCTAACGGTTTTGGCTATTATATTAAAAATACTAAACTAGATAGCTTTACTGTTTTCACACCAGAAATGTTCTGGGATTATTTAGATAGCAACCTAAATAGCACTATTCAAGCTTCAGAGTACGGTAAGCAGTGGCTATTGTCTCAAATGGCTGTTAATCGCTATGAAGAGTTGAATGATGAGATGGCAGTGAAACTGATTAAGACTGTTTCACTAATAAGCATCTTTGCAGATGGAACTGGCATTCATGCAAGTCCTGAGTTACTTAAGGGCATACTTGCGGCTAATGATGAAGAGCTTGAAGATGTTGTATCAGCGTTAGAATCAGCATCTATTATCTTTTATCGTAAGTTTACTCAGTCTTACATGTTAAGTGAAGGTAGTGATTTTAACTTAACTGATGCGATTAAAGAGCAGCTACAAGACCTCAATACACTTCCATTTGAGCAGTTAGAGCAGTTTGAGCCCGTTGTTGCTAAAGCTCATTACCAGCTCACAGGAAGCCTACGTTGGATGCAAGTTAAGTTATTACCTGCTACAGATTCAGTAAAAGACACATTGCTTAAATTACAGAATAAGGTTGATGCTTCTTTAGTAGGTTTTTATTGCCTATTAATTCCAAAAAACGACGATGAAGCAAAGCTAGCTTTAGAGATTTGTGAATCTGTATCAAGCTCTGATGAGCTTAATAACATCGTGATTGCTGTTCTTGACAGCCATACCACAATCATTGATATGCTCAAAGATAAAATCGCTTTAAGCAATATTTTAAAAAGTGAAGAGCGGCTACTGAACGATAAGATTGCACGTCAAGAGACAGAGGGAAGACTTGTTGAAGTCGAAGATGCTCTAAATAGGATGCTAGACAAGAGCTTAAGCAACTCGAAATGGTACAGCAAACACCTTGACGAAAAAGGTGCTTTACTTAACAGATTCAAACTATCATCACTTGCTTCATCTATAGCTAATGATTATATAAGCGAATATTTTGAGTGTAATAATGAGCTTGTTAATCGTAATAAACCCTCTCCAAGTGCCAAAGGTGCTATTCGAGAGTTATTAAAGCGTATGATTGAGAATAGCGATGAGCCTAGCCTTGGGATAGAGAAATTCCCACCTGAAAAAGGCGTATATGAGTCTGTTATTGTAAAAAATGGTCTACATGTATCAGAAGATGGAGAGAATTATTATTTTTCTGAACCATCAAATGAACGACTTAAGGCTGTTTGGAGGCGAGCTGATGAGGTTATTTCGAAAAGCAAGGGTGAGCTTGTTTCTGCTCAACAGATATATGATGCATGGTCAGAAGCGCCATACGGTATTAAAGCTGGTCTACATGATATTCTATATATCGCCTACATACTATCAAGACATAGCGACTTAGCTAACTATATCAATGGAGAGTATAAGCCTACGGTCCAATACTTATTAGCTGAATACTTAATTAAAGTGCCAAAGGGAGTAGGCGTTCGAGAGGTTTCCTTCCTAGAAGGTACACAGTCTTGGATTCATGTTCTAAGAGATCGACTAGAAGAGGAATTTGGTTCTCGCTTAAAATCTAAGATTGAAGACGAGCCCCTGCCTATTGCTCAAGCTTTAGTCAGTGTTTTCTTTAACATGCACCCTTGGATTCAGCGTACTAATGAGCTGTCTGTGAAAACTAAACAGCTTCGTAATATCTTAAAGCAAGCCAATGATCCTAATCAGCTTTTATTTGATGACCTACCTAGGTTTTTCAATGCTAGTGATAATGATGAGCAGAAGGTAGAGAAAATCATTCAAGGTTTATATGAGATGGATTATAAGTATCCAACTCTAGTGAGTGAAATAAACACTAAGCTTTTAGACTTCTTAAAGGTCAAGTATGAAGAGCTAAATCCATTCGCTGAGATTAATAAACGTTCTGAAGCATTGTTTGGCCGTTCAGGGGATTACTTGCTAGACGCTTACATTGCGCGTCTGGTTAAGTACGATGGCTCAATGAATGATTCTGAGAGCTTAATTAGCCTATTAGCTGGCAATAAACCCGCTAAAAAGTGGATTGACCAAGATATTACAAGAGCCCTACAGCAAATCGCTGCGTATAGCTTCCAATTTTTAGAAGCAGAGGTTAACGCTGATGTGAACTCAAGTCCAGATAGGCAAAAAGTAGGTATTATTACTAAGTCACCAAGCTCGACTACTAGCCAAGTGCGTGAAGCTCATATTACTTCTAAGAATATTGATGAAGTCACAAGCAGTGCTAAAGAAATTGCTCAGTCTCTAAAAGATAGAGGTTTAGATTTAAATGACAGAGTTGCAGTAATTGCGAAGTTATTAGAAAGCTTCGAAGATGACTCAATAGATGAAAAAGAGGAGTCGTAATGGATAAGGTTAAACATGTATTAGGGATTTCTGGCGGTAAAGATAGTGCAGCATTAGCTATCTATATGCGTGATAACTACCCAGAACTAGATATCGACTATTTTTTCACTGATACCGGTAAAGAGCTTGAGGAAGTATATGAGTACCTATCTTATTTAGAAGGGTACTTAGGTAAACCAATTCAATATATTAACCCGGATAGAAATTTTGATTTTTGGTTGACTCAACATAATGACTACCTACCATCACCGCAAGCACGTTGGTGTACAATCAAAATGAAACTAAAACCATTTCAGGACTGGGTTCAAGGCTTTTTAGATGAAGGGTATGAAGTACGCTCCTATGTTGCCATTCGTTCTGATGAACCGTACCGTACTGGCTACGACTCAAGTGATGAAAAACTAATTGTTGAACTACCTTTTCGAGAAGATGGTGTCGATAAGGCTGGCGTAATGGATATCTTAGAGAACTCAGGTGTTGGTTTACCAGCCTATTATGAATGGCGTACTCGAAGTGGCTGCACATTCTGTTTTTTTCAAAGAAAAATAGAGTGGGTAGGGCTTTTAGAACGTCATCCTGAATCTTTCAAGGAAGCTATGGCCTATGAAAAAGAGGCGTTAGCTAACCAGTCTCCATTCACTTGGTCTGAACGTGAGTCATTAGAAGAGTTAAGCCGACCCGAACGAGTGGCTGAAATTAAGGCTGATCATGATAAGAGGCTTGCTAAAATGAAGAAGCGGATCAAGGTTAACCCGCTTCGGCCAGATGGTGAGCCTGAACTAGATATGGACGATATATATGGTCAGGGCAAGATTTGTGTTATGTGCCACAAGTAAAAATATCGAATAATATTGACTATTAAGTATAATGTTCTAAACTGTTGACTTGTGTAATATAAGTTAACAGTTTTTTTATGGGCGAAAAGTATGGATTTGAAAGGCGCTGAAATTAGAAAGTTTAAAGAGATGGGACGTATTATTAATGACAATAGTAATAAGCAGCACCCATTAAAAGTTCCACACTATCAAAGACCATACAAGTGGGCTCCAGAGAATGTTGAAAAACTAATTACCGATTGGTTTAATCATGAAGAAAATAGTGACTATTTCTGTGGATCAATTGTAACAGTGATCCATACGGATCAACCTCATGACTTGATCGATGGTCAACAAAGATTTACAACATTGTTTCTAGCAAATTTCGTGAGCTTTATGACTCTTAGATCATTGGTATTAGCAACACTAAAATACCAAGGTTATGCAATGCGTTTTATTACACTTTACGATGAGATGTTGGATAGCTTACAGCACGTTATACTTCTAGACTCTGATGACAGTAGTCCTACCTCATTATCGAGCTTGAGCAATATAAAAAATAGAATCATAGATGAGCTGAGCAATGGAAATCTTGATGCTGCTATCGAAATATTTAATAAATATTTCTCCATGGCAGAAATCCGTAGCCTATTACATCATAAAACGCTAAACCTCCAATACGATAGAAGCTCATTCAATACTTCACTTGTAAAAGTAATGTGCGCACTTGATATTAATTTGGAAAACGAAAAA
>NZ_PJAT01000021.1 GCF_002836715.1 Psychrobacter sp. 4Dc | reverse complement strand
CGAGTTTATATCAACTCTAGGTGATACTTGGTTTTGGGGGTCAAATTACTTAGCACAATTTGGTACTGGCGACATTCAAACAGAAAGATATGTTTCAAAAGACAAAACCCTAATTCCAAGAAAATCACTCTTCAATATTCACGCTAACAAGTAACTAACTTTAAAATTAAGAAGGCTCACTATGTCACAGTCAATAAAAGATATCTTTTATCACGCGCTACTAGCTCGTGCAGCTTACTCTGAGATGAAAAGCAACGACTCGCAAGATTGACATTTTCTAGAGAGTTAAGCAGGATTGGATAGAATCGGGAGTTTCCTAAAAACTGTGTAACTGCTTATAATCCATTAACAGGAGAATAAGCAATGACTACTCAATCTGACATTAAAAAACTGGCCGAGCAAATGGCTGGTAGCATGAAAAGCTTTGATAACATCAAAGACTTCCAAAAGCAGCTCATGCAATCCTTTATCGACACTGCCCTTGAAGCTGAGATGGAAGACCATCTCGGCTATCCTAAGCATGAGAAAGCAGATAAGCCAAATAAACGCAATGGGCATACTAAAAAGACCGTCCGCAGTGATACAGGCGATCTTGAAATCTCTACCCTAAGAGACCGTGATAGCAGCTTTGAGCCTGTACTCGTTAGTAAGCATCAAACCCGTATCTCAGGTCTTGATGATAAAATCATATCGTCACTACAGGCATAGCCTTCCGTCTTGCGCTTCGGGCAAGTGTGCCCCACACACTTGCTTATCCTCGCTCATACGCCAAAGGTCAAACCACCACTGAGATCGTAGAGACCATCAAAGAGCTCTACGATGTCGACATCTCAAGCTCTCTTGTCTCAAGAGTCACCGATAACATATTAGAGGACATCACTGCATGGCAAAACAGGCCACTGAGCAGTATCTATCCTATTGTCTACCTAGACTGCATTGTCGTGAAGATACGTCAAGACAAGCAGATCATCAACAAAGCCATTTACTTAGCCCTAGGCGTCAATCTTAGCGGTAAGAAAGAGCTGCTTGGTATGTGGCTCTCAGAGAATGAAGGGGCTAAGTTCTGGCTGGGTGTTCTCACTGAACTACAAAACCGCGGGGTACAAGATATCCTCATTGCCTGTGTCGACGGCTTAAAGGGCTTCCCTGATGCCATTAACACCGTCTATCCAAAGGCACAGGTTCAGCTGTGTATCGTACACATGGTGCGCTATTCAATGAAGTTTGTGCCGTGGACGGATAAAAAGGCCGTAGCGGCTGATTTAAAGGCCATCTATGGCGCTGATACGCTTGAGATGGCAGAGGCCAATCTTGAGCACTTTGATGAGGTGTGGGGCGAGAAATACCCGCACGTGGTCAAGTCTTGGCGCAATAGCTGGGAGGGCTTAACGGTGTTCTTTAATTACCCTAAAGACATCAGAAAAGTCATATATACCACCAATGCTATTGAGTCGCTAAACAGTGTGATTCGGACGGCGGTGAATAAGCGTAAGGTGTTCCCCTCTGATCAGGCTGCATTCAAGGTAGTATATCTGGCAACCCAGCAGGCGTCTAAAAAGTGGTCGATGCCCATCCGTAACTGGACGTCTGCTCTGAATCGTTTTATGATTATGTTTGATGACCGTATCAGTAAGCATTTAATCTAAATGGCAGTTACACAGAATCTGGGATGGGATCAATTCATGGGGAAGTCCTGAATACAAAGAAAATTAACTCTATTCTCAAAAAACCCTTTAAGTACACTGAGAAGTATCCTTCTACTACCGCAATAATTCAAAACCTTGCTACCATTACCCTACAGCCAAAGGTTCAAGTCCTCACTAAGCTACCGAACCAGTCAAAGCACCTGATTAACTCACCATAGGTCTACCCCAAAAGGTCGCTCATCCCCACAATACACTTGATAGGGATGATCGACCTTTCTACTACTGAGCGTTCTACTACTCAAACACATATCGTTTAGATTAAGCTAAGCATCATTAACTGCTCACTCGTTATATTAAGCCAATAACGCTGAAGACAGTAAAAAACAATAAATCTGAATCGATAACCAATCATTCAAAGCGATGCCTAACTCTCTAAAATAGTTGAGTATTATCAAATAATATACTGGACTTACATAACAACAAAATTGTAATATAAAAACTACATTTCGATACTTATAAATATAGTTTTTTAACATTGATTGTTTTTATAAATCTTTCTCAACTTCTCTAAATCCTCACCCAACAGCGAGTCAGCCTGATTCTTTATTGAGACATTCCTACTCTTATAAGCAGTGTCCTGTATATGGCAATAATAGAATTCATATATTCAAAATCATTAAAATTTAGAATGTTGTCTTGGTTGCAAGTCTTAAACACTAATCATAAATGAGTGCTAGAACATGAATAAAGTCTATAAAGTGATATGGAATTCGCGCCTTAGCTGTTGGCAAGCGGTGTCTGAATTGGCCAAAGGTCATGGCTCACGTAGTCAGACAAGTGGGGTAGCAAGCCCTGCAACTGCAACCTTGTCGCATATGCTCTCTGCTGCGCTACTATTCGGCATGGCCATGCTGCCGCTGTCCGTCCAAGCAGCCATCCAGAACAACGCCTTACCCACAGGGGCTCAAGTAAATTCTGGCTCGGCCAGTTTTACCCAAACCAACAACACACTCAACATCAATCAAAACAGTCAAACCCTCAGCAGTAACTGGAATACCTTTAACATTGGTCAAGACGCCACCGTCAACTTTAACCAACCCAATCAATCCTCCGTTGCCATCAACCATGTACTGGACAGCAACGCCTCCCAAATCATGGGACGACTGAATGCCAATGGTCAAGTGTTCTTACTCAATCCCAATGGCGTGGTGTTCTCTAAAACTGCACAAGTAAACGTAGGAGGTATCGTCGCCTCAACCCTACAGCTCAGTGACAGTGATATCCAGACCGGCAAGTACCTATTAAAAGGCGATGCCAGTAGCAATGCAAGCATTGAGAACCATGGATCAATCAACACCTTATCGGGCGGCACCGTGGCACTCATTGCCCCAACTGTGATCAACACCGGCTCTATTAAAACCCCTAACGGCACCACCCATTTAACTGCAGCAAGCCAAGTCACCTTAGCATTGCAAGATGGCAGCTTGACCCAGTATCAAGTGGATGAAGGCGTACTACAAGGCTTGGTCGACAATGGTGGTGCGATCGTGGCAGATAATGGTGCTGTGTACTTGAGTGCCAAAGCCAAAAACAGCTTAAGTAAAGCCGTTGTCAATCATAGCGGTATCATTGAAGCCAACCGATTGGTACAAAATGCCAAAGGTGAAATTATTTTATTAGGGGATATGCAACAAGGAGAGGTGGTGGTTAGTGGCACGCTAGCCGCAGAGGGTAAAAACGGTCAAGACGGTGGGTTTATAGAAACCAGTGCGGCACGCGTCAAGATTGAGCAAGGCACTAAGGTATCGACCTTATCAGACACGGCACAGACAGGCACTTGGCTCATTGACCCGATGGATTTTACCATTGCTGCCACAGGCGGTGATATCACTGGTAGCGACCTGTCCAATAATCTAACGACCAATAATATCACTATCCAAAGCACTAACGGCAGCACGGGGGATAGTGGTGATATCAATGTCAATGATAATGTCACTTGGAGTGCCAACCTACTCACCCTAAATGCCCTAAATGACATCAACATCAATGCAGAAATGACGGCCAGTAGTACAGCCGGTCTAGCACTGGAGTACGGTCAAGCAGCGGTGCAATCAGGCAATACAGCAACTTACTATGTCAATGCCCCAATCAATCTGGCATCTACAGGCAGCTTTTCAACAAAGCTTGGCAACGATGGCGCTGTTAAAAACTACACGATTATCACTGAACTAGGCAGTGCAGGGTCAACCACAGGGACAGATTTGCAAGGTATCGATGGCAATGTGTCAGGCGATTATGTACTGGGGTCAGACATAGATGCTACTGCCACTACTGGGTGGAATAGTGGTGAGGGCTTTAATCCCATTGGACGCACAAGTAATACTAGCGCTATTTCATTTTCAGGTACCCTCGATGGCTTGGGTCATACCGTGGATAACTTAACGGTGAACAGACCAAACAACATTTATGCGGGACTTATTGCTTATAATAACGGCGATATCCGCAACATCGGCATGGTGGGTGGTAGTGTTAAAGGAGCGGTATATACCGGCGGTTTGGTCGGATTAAATAGTGGCAGTATCACTAATGCCTATGCAACAGGTGATGTTAGTGCTAATTCTAATATTTCTACTTATTCTTCTTATGCCGGCGGTTTGGTTGGATACAATAGTGGTAGCGGCAATATCGAAAATGCCTATGCGACAGGAGATGTGAGTGCTTCTTCTTCTTTTTCTTCTTCTTCTGCCGGCGGTTTGGTCGGGTTAAATTACGGCAGCATTACTAATGCCTATGCGACAGGAGATGTGAGTACTTCTTCTTCTTCTTCTTCTTCTGCCGGCGGTTTGGCAGGGTCAAATAGTGGCAGCATTACTAATGCCTATGCGACAGGTGATGTGAGTACTTCTTCTTCTTCTTCTTATTCTTATGCCGGCGGTTTGGCAGGGTCAAATAGTGGCAGTATTACTAATGCCTATGCGACAGGTGATGTGAGTGCTTCTTCTTCTTCTTCTTCTGCCGGCGGTTTGGCAGGGTCAAATAGTGGCAGCATTACTAATGCCTATGCGACAGGAGATGTGAGTACTTCTTCTTCTTCTTATTCTTCTTATGCCGGCGGTTTGGTCGGGTTAAATACCAGCAGTATTACTAATGCCTATGCGACAGGAGATGTGAGTACTTCTTCTTCTTATTCTTCTTCTTATGCCGGCGGTTTAGTTGGAGTAAATTACGGTAGTATCGAAAATACCTATGCGACAGGAGATGTGAGTACTTCTTCTTCTTCTTATTCTTCTTCTTATGCCGGTGGTTTGGTCGGGCAGAATGACGGCAATATCGAAAATGCCTATGCGACAGGAGATGTGAACGCTTCTTCTACTTCTTCTTCTTATGCCGGAGGTTTGGTTGGAGTAAATACTGGTAGCGGCAATATCGAAAATGCCTATGCGACAGGAGATGTGAGTGCTTCTTCTACTTCTTATTCTTCTTATGCCGGAGGTTTGGTCGGGTTAAATACCAGCAGTATTACTAATGCCTATGCGACAGGAGATGTGAGTGCTTCTTCTTCTTCTTCTAATGCTTATGCGGGTGGTGTGGTCGGGTTCAATTACGGTAGTATCACTGATGCCTATTGGAATACTGAGACCTCAGGTCAAGCCAATGCTGTGGGTTTAAATAACGGCACTGATACTGCGACAGGCTTAACCACTGAACAGATGAAAAAGATGTCCTATTTTAGTGGTTTTGATATCGATGATCAAGGTGGCACAGGCACAGTGTGGCGTATCTATGAAGGAGATACCAATCCCTTATTAAGAAGCTTTTTGACCGAAGTTGATTTATCAGCAGTTAATACGACTTATAATGGAGAAAATCAGACTCTGGCTCAAGTAGCAGGTGTGGATTCAACCAAATTATTGGGTGGCAATACCTTAGATCATCGTGATGCAGGGACGTATTCAAGTAACTACTACTCAAATCAACAGGGTTACGATTTAATTGGTGATTCAGCCACATTGACGATTAAAAAAGCCGCTGCTACTGTGACCGCCAACAGTGGCAACACCACCTATAATGGTCAGAGCCAAAGCGTGACTGGCTTTAGTGCAACGGGTCTGGTCAACGGGGAAACCGAATCCGTCTTAACGGGTGTCAATGCAGGGGCAAGCGGCACCAATGCTGGCAACTACGTCAGCACCGCCAGTGGTTCAGACAACAACTACGTCTTGACCTTCGTAAATGGCAGCTTGGATATCGCCAAAGCCGCAGCTACTGTGACCGCCAATAGCGACAGCACCACCTACAATGGTCAGCAGCAAAGCGTGACTGGCTTTAGTGCAACGGGTCTTGTCAACGGGGAAACCGAATCCGTCTTAGATCAAGTGAGCGCAGGAGCAACTGGCACCAATGCCGGCAGCTATACCAGCACCGCTAGCGGTACCGACAACAACTACGACTTGACCTTTAAGGATGGCAGCTTAGACATCGCCAAAGCCGCAGCTACTGTGACCGCCAATAGCGACAGCACCACCTACAATGGTCAGCAG
>NZ_PJAT01000020.1 GCF_002836715.1 Psychrobacter sp. 4Dc | reverse complement strand
CAAACTCGAGAGCTGCTGACGTGAATCATCCGTCAACTGTGTCTTATCTAACTTTAGATAGGCGACTTGCTCTTTTGCCATGACGACCAGCTCGTCAACGCCATCTACTGCTAGCATTTGTCGTGACCAATCTTGGATATTGATGTCTTTGGGAATAGTAACCGTCGTGCTCGATAGATAAGGTGGCTGAGAAATGGGAATGATGATAAGCAATGCGGCACCCATAATAATAGCCAGTATGCCCCATGCCAACAAATTAGGTTGGCTTAATAACAGGCCGCCCATTGCCCCGCCTACAAATGCACCAAAGAACTGACTAGAAGAATTAAGCCCCATTGCGGTCGCTTTATTGGCGACTGGTGCGCGCTTAGATATCCATGAAGGAATCGTCGCCTCAAGTAGGTTAAAGCCCATAAAGTACAGCAGCAAACCCAATATGATACCAACACCGACCTGACTACCAAGCGCGAGTATTGCTAAAGCGGCGGTCATTAATGCAATCGCACCCAAAAACACCTGACGCATTTTGCGTTTCTTTTCAGCGATGATGATAAAAGGTATCGCGATGGCGAAGCCAATAAACAATAGTGGCAAATACACCATGCCTTGCTGACGTACTGACAAGCCAAGTACGTCACTGAGCTGGTGCGGCAATATCACAAATATCGCCGTCATCGTCAGATGTAGCGCAAAGATGCCGATATGTAAGCGGTTAAGATCACCAATCTTGAGGACAGTAGCCAACTGTTGACCAATGGTTTTGTTATCTAGATTGTGCTTGAGCACGCGCATAGGCGTCGGTACTACCACTAATAGCAGCATCGCCAAAATAGCAAACCCTGATGTTAGCCAAAACAGTCCAGAGATACCGAGCGAGCCGACTAATAATGGACCAAAAGCAAAGGCAAGCATGATAGAGGTCGCAATCGTCAGACCCATCGTGGCCATCGCCTTGGTACGCATCTCTTCACGAGTCACATCAGCCAGTAATGCCATAAGCACAGCAGAGACCGCACCACTACCCGCCAGCGCCCGACCAATGATCACTTCATAAATATCAGTCGCATTTGCTGCAATCATGCCGCCGACAGCGAACAGTATCAATCCCAAAAAGATAATAGGCTTACGCGGGAATTTATCAGCAGCCAAACTCATCGGTATCTGAAAGATGGCCTGCCCTAAGCCATAAATACCAACGGCCAAACCAATTAAAAACGGCGTCGCGTGTGCATAATTGTCACCATAAACAGAAAATACCGGCACAATCATAAACAAGCCAATCATACGTAAGGCAAAGATGCCACCGACTCCGAGGATTGCCCGTTTCTCTACGCTATTCATACTTGCCTCACTGGTTGATCATTGCTGGTTGCTCATTGCTATCTTTCACGACTAACACTGTGCCATACCATGATTTATCACTACTGGTTTATCAAGGCATTGGCCTATAAATCAAGCCCCCTAGTATAAGACATTCGCCGTTTGGTTGCCGAGACTTTTGTCTTACTGGTGCAGTAACGTATGCGCCCTTAACCCAAGCCATTCATATTACGAGATTATTTTGTTACCAAGTGCATCAGATGCACAGTGACACCTTGAATAATGCTGTCACCATGACAATAAAGTAAAACGTTGTCAGCACAATTAATGGCTCACTCACCATATCTACGTAACGACGAACGCTTCTATAAAATGACATTTTTGGTCAAAACCATAACAAACGATGCCTGTTACTTAACACTGATTTGATTTAGATTTGCTTAGTCCTATAAAAATCATCATAAGAACGACAAGCAACATAAAGTCAAACAATAATAGAAAATGAACAACTAGGCTGGCTTAACTTTTACCTTATCAATGTATGTACCTTTTATAACGACACTGTTCATAACGGTATTATTTATAACGATATCTTTTATAACAACACTACTTATAACAACATCATAAATTTAGAATTATTCACCTTTTAACCAACTATTTTACTGATCTGTATTTACTTTTTGACTTGAGATATTTCCCAATCCCCTTTTAGCAAATAGGAAACCTGTAACCGATGGCACATGACCATATCGCAATACGCGGCGCACGTACTCATAATTTAAAAAACATCGATTTAGACATTCCACGAGATAAATTCGTGGTAATCACTGGCCTATCTGGCTCTGGTAAATCTTCATTGGCATTTGACACTCTGTATGCCGAAGGGCAACGTCGTTATGTCGAGAGTTTATCCGCATACGCTCGTCAGTTCCTCTCGCAAATGGAGAAACCTGATGTCGATAGTATCGAGGGTCTATCCCCTGCGATTGCTATCGAGCAAAAATCAACCAACCATAACCCACGCTCGACCGTCGGTACGATTACCGAGATTTATGACTATCTGCGTCTGCTCTATGCACGCATTGGTACGCCATATTGCCCTGAGCACGGTGAGCCAATGGTCGCACAGTCGGTCACTGAGATGGTCGATCAGGTCATGGCCTTGCCAGATGACACCAAGATTATGATCTTGGCACCCGTCATTCGTGAGCGTAAAGGTGAGCATACTGTCTTGCTTGAGCAGCTGATTGGTCAAGGTTTTGTTCGCGTTCGCGTCGATGGTGATGTCTATGATACCGATGAGCTACCGACGTTGGATAAAAAGAAAAAACATACTATCGAGGTGGTGGTCGATCGCTTTAAAGTTCGTGACGACTTGGGCAACCGTGTCGCTGAGAGCTTAGAGACGGCGTTACGTTTGGGTCAAGGACTGGTCACGCTGCACTTTATGGATGGTAATCCAAAAGAAGGCGGTGACGAAAACCAAGTCATGTCAGCCAAGCACTCATGCCCTGTCTGTGATCGTGCGGTACCTGAACTTGAACCACGCATGTTCAGTTTTAACAATCCATATGGCGCGTGCCCAAGCTGTGATGGCCTCGGTAAACGTCAATATTTCGCCGCTGAAAAACTGATTACTCATCACGAGAAGTCACTTAACCAAGGCGCAATCAATGGTTGGGACAAGCGTCATGCATACTATTTCGGTTTGCTTAGCACGGTCTGTAAGCATTTCAAAATTGACATGGATGCACCGTGGCAGGACCTGTCAAAAGAGCAGCAAGACCTCATCATGCATGGTTCTGGTAAAGAAAAGCTGACCTTTAACTTTACCGATGAGCGCGGTCGCAAAACGAATAAGACTGTACCATTTGAAGGCGTGCTTCCCTACCTAGAGCGTCGTTATGCCAAGACGCAAAGTAACCTCGTCCGTGATGAGTTGGCTAAATATCTGGCTGATACCACTTGTAACGTCTGTGACGGCGCGCGTTTGAATGAAATCTCACGCAATGTCCGTGTTGATGATCAGACCATTGCAGAAATCGTTAAGCTGTCTATCGGTGATGCGGCTGACTATTATAAAACGCTAAAGATTGGCGGTCACAAAGGTGAAGTCGCCGAAAAAATCTTTAAAGAGATTAATGAGCGCTTAAACTTTCTCGTCAGCGTCGGGCTTGATTATTTAACACTCGCCCGCTCTGCCGAGACGTTATCGGGCGGTGAAGCGCAGCGTATTCGTTTGGCTAGTCAAATCGGTGCTGGTCTGATGGGCGTCATGTATGTACTTGATGAGCCGTCAATCGGTCTGCATCAGCGTGACAACGATCGCTTGCTAAAAACCCTAACGCGCTTGCGTGATTTGGGTAATACGGTACTGGTCGTAGAGCATGA
Source organism: Psychrobacter sp. 4Dc (assembly GCF_002836715.1). Classification (GTDB taxonomy): domain Bacteria; phylum Pseudomonadota; class Gammaproteobacteria; order Pseudomonadales; family Moraxellaceae; genus Psychrobacter. Next base: position 2,653 of record NZ_PJAT01000020.1, on the reverse strand, counting down.
TGAAGATGCGATTCGCCAAGCAGATCACGTCATCGATATCGGCATCGGTGCCGGTGTACATGGCGGTCATATTATCGCTCAAGGTACGGTCGATGACATCATGGCAAATAAAGAATCGCTCACTGGACAATATATGTCTGGTAAGAAGAAAATCGAGATTCCAACTGTGCGTCATAAAGCCAAAACCATCGATGTGGAAGTCAAAGGTAAGGCCAAAGCCAAAAAAGTACCGATGACCATCGAGCTAAAAGGCGCGTCAGGCAACAACTTACATGATGTAGATTTGACCATTCCTGTTGGGATCATGACTTGTGTGACGGGTGTCTCAGGTTCAGGTAAGTCAACCTTGATTAACCGTACCCTTATGCCATTGGCAGCGACTCAGTTAAACAATGCCTCAACGCTGATTGCTGACAAGTTTGAAAGCATTAGCGGTCTTGAGCATTTGGACAAAATGGTCGATATTGATCAAAGCCCAATCGGTCGTACGCCGCGCTCAAACCCAGCAACTTATACGGGCGTGTTTACCCCTGTGCGTGAGATGTTTGCCCAGACCCAAGAAGCGCGTGCTCGTGGTTATAAGCCTGGTCGCTTTAGTTTCAACGTAAAAGGCGGACGCTGTGAGATGTGCCAAGGTGATGGTCTCATCAAAGTTGAGATGCATTTCTTGCCTGATATGTATGTGCCGTGCGATACTTGTGAAGGCAAGCGCTACAACCGTGAGACGCTAGAGATTCACTATAAAGGCAAAACGATTGCTGATGTGCTTGATATGACTGTTGAAGATGCCGTTGAGTTCTTCTCAGCGATACCAGCGATTTACCGTCGTCTGCAAGCATTGATGGATGTCGGTCTGAGCTATATTCGCTTGGGTCAGTCTGCGCCAACACTATCAGGTGGTGAGGCGCAACGTGTCAAACTGGCGCGTGAGCTTGCCAAACGCGATACGGGACAGACGCTGTATATCTTGGATGAGCCAACCACTGGTTTGCATTTCCATGATATCGATAAGCTGCTCAATATCCTGCATGCCCTACGCGATAAAGGTAATACCATCGTGGTCATCGAGCATAACTTGGATGTCATCAAAACGGCGGATTGGGTGATTGATCTTGGCCCTGAAGGTGGTAAAGGTGGCGGCATGATCATCGCTGAAGGTACGCCTGAGGAAGTCGCGGAAGTAAAAGGCTCATATACGGGTGAGTTCTTAAAGCCAATGCTTGAGCAAGGGTTAAAAGACGTAAGCTAATACAAGTTGGTTAGTTATTGATAAAAGGCTACTCTTTAGGGAGTGGCCTTTTTTAATGTATAGAATCCAAGGTTGCTGTTGCTGTTGCTGTTGCTGTTGCTGTTGCTGTTGCTGTTGCTGTTGCTGTTGCTGTTGAGAGTCGCACTTTGTATTAAATGCTATCTAGTAAATTTAACCCTTCGCTATCAACCATGTGCCAGCCAATCCCATAAATGAAGACCCTACTCGGTTAAATTTTTGACGCGCTTTAGAACTTTTTAGACGTTTTTGCGCATAACTCGCCATAAAGGCATACATCATCATGGCAACAATGGCACAGCTAAAAATCACTAGACATAAAATCGTAATGTCTACGCCTGTCAGACTAGTAACTGGAAAAAAGCTCGGTAACAAGCTGATATAAAATAAAATAACTTTTGGATTGCTAATAGATACCAAAAAGCCTGACATCACACTTTTCAACCCCTCACTCTTATTCTTTAGCGCTATATTTCCAGTAATAATTTCACTTGGCACAGTCGTCCACATCTTGTACGCCAAGTAAAATAAATAACCTGCACCCACAAACTTAACGATAGTAAACAGTGTATTGAAATTACTTGCTAACACGCTCAGTCCATAAGCTGAGAACACCATATAAATAGTGTCGCCTGCGGCAAGTCCAATAATTAAAGGCAGCGCCGCCCAAGAACCTTGCGTCATGGCTTTGGCAATCGTGGCAAACACACCAGGGCCCGGCGTCATGATAAATATGAATACAGCAATGATGAAAGTGAATAGCTGGATGGTTGTAATGGTCATGACAGTCCTTTATGTCTCTATTAATCCTTAAGTATAATTTATTTAATCAACAAATTTCTATTTTAGTATTCGTGTTTGAGATTTTTTGTTCACCTAAATATTATTTTGAGGATATTCTTTTTAGACTATCTATAGAAGCAGAACTAAATTTTTCACCGCAATCATTGAGTGCGGAAATATTAGTGGCTAAATACCTGATCAATGTAATTAAAAGATATTTGGTGGTGTGTCAAAAAGTATGCTGATCAAAATTTGAACAATTTTTGAAGCTTTAAAAGCCATATATAATCAGAGAACTTAGCATAGACTTCTTATTGACTTTTAGCGCCAGCATACTTTTTAGAACACCACCAGATATTTAAATGATGAAATTACTCCTCTAGATATCTGTAGAGTAATTAGTAATATTGACTGTGGTTTTATGGATGCTCAGAGAGATTTACCTGATAACATTTCATACTACCCTTGTTGGCTTGGCAATTTATACAGTAGTTGTGATTGGTGTGATGAGACGTGGACAAATAGCAATGCACCTCACTTGAAACAAGATTTGGAGAATCAGTTGCCTCATGTTAGTGATTAGATTAACAGTAATAGTTGAGC
>NZ_PJAT01000019.1 GCF_002836715.1 Psychrobacter sp. 4Dc | reverse complement strand
TTTAGGCCGTTATATTGATAGTTCTCAGTCTAACTGTTTAATTTTCAAATGATATTTACTTAGGTAGCAACACTGTATCAATCACGTATATAGCATTGTTTGCTTGTATATCAATTATTGCGATGTTTGAGACAAAATGCCGTTGGTTAATTATTTTTAGATGTCTGTTTTAAAATTTCAATATGAACAGAAACTTATATAGATAAAGCTCTAGAGTCTAAAACAGCCATTGTCTGATTATGAAATCATCACAAACAATGGCTGCTTAGTCTTATAATAAATACAGTAGTTATACCTCAGCTAATGCTTATTTAGGCAACAATACTCTATCGATTACATGGACAACACCATTATTGGCAGCGATATCAGTCTTCACAATATTCGTTGTGCGACCGTTTTCATCCATTAGTTTGCCTTCTTTAGTCACCATTAGCGTGTCTTTGCTAGCGGTCATTACGTTACCAGGCTTCACATCTTTGGCATACATAGCCATATCACCAGCCACTACGTGATAACCCAATACTTTAGTCAATAGTGGTTTATTGGCAAATAACTGTGCTTTGGTCATACCTGTTTCTTGCAATGCTTGCATAAAGGCAGCATTGGTCGGTGCAAATACCGTATAGTGAGCATTAGGATCAGACAACATATCGACTAGACCTGCTGCTTGTACCGCTTCTACCAATACTGAAAAATCAGGATTGCTTTGCGCAATTTGTACGACATTCATCTTAGCCATACTCTGACTGTGCATTGGTGCTTTCATATCGCCCGTCTTTGCTGGCATCATATTATTACAAGCACTTAGACCTGCGATTGAGATAGCCAATGTACCGATGGTGGCAATTTTAGTAAGTTTCATAACATTTTCCTTAATGATTTGAATTTCTTTGACGTTGGTATTGTTTCAACTATGGTATTACTGTCTTACAGATCGTCTTGCCTGCTAATGCCATTTGCTCACCATACTGTACTGCTAATACCGATACTTCTGATACCAGTTATTGCTAATAAATGAGCTTATATTTATAAGTAGGACTTACTAAGACCTTGTATTTCTGAAATTAAATTAACATGTAAGCAATCTTTATCAACCTGCCTTTACGCAATTTTTTGTGGTATGGATGTAAATTCTGTCTGACTTCTGAGCATTCCCGTTGGCTTTCATTTGCAAAAGAAAAGCTTTATGTAAGCCCCTAGCGAAATGATATTCATTTGTGCGTATCTGCTTTATGAAATAGACTCTAATACCTTGCTTTGTTACTTAGCTCTCCTCTTATTCATCTATTGCCAAAGAGGAATATGCAGTATCCCTATGTAGCAAACTTTTCATGCTAAAATAATGCAAATTTGCGGTCCTCTTCGTGAGACTCTGCACGCTACTGGTTTGTTATTCCTTCTTTTTTTAATAATTACGATATAAGCAGCACACCTATGATTCCAACGACGACCTCACCAAACGATTCTCATACCGATACCGCCTCTAGTTCCTCATCCGCTAATGACTTTATATTGACGCCACCTGCTGTATTTCCGTTTAAAGAGCAGCAGCTAACCGCACGTGCCCGTATCACTGAGCAGATGGCATCACGCATTTTGATGTTAGACGGTGCGATGGGTACGCAGATTCAGACCTATAAACTAGAAGAAGCGGATTATCGTGGTGAGCGTTTTGCCGATATCGACCAAGATGTACGCGGCAACAACGACTTGCTGGTACTGACTCAGCCGCACATGATCAAAGACATTCATCACGATCATCTGCTGGCGGGCGCTGATATCATCGAGACCAATACCTTTAACGGTACGCGTCTGTCGATGGCTGACTATGACATGCAGTACCTAGTGCCAGAACTAAATAGGACAGCGGCCAAGATTGCTCGAGAAGCAGCAGATGAATTTACCGCAAAAACGCCTGAGAAACCGCGCTTCGTTGCAGGTGTCGTGGGTCCGACGTCACGTACGTGCTCGCTATCGCCTGATGTCAATGATCCTGCGTTTCGTAATATTACCTTTGATGAATTGGTACTCAACTACCGCGAAGCGACCTTGTGCCTGATAGAAGGCGGCGTCGATATTATTTTGATTGAGACGATCTTTGATACGCTAAATGCCAAAGCCGCGATATTTGCCATTACTGGTGTGTTTGATGACATCGGTTTTGAGTTACCAATCATGATTTCGGGTACGATTACTGATGCATCAGGTCGCACGCTATCGGGTCAAACGGCCGAGGCGTTTTATAACTCTATCCGCCATGCCAAGCCATTATCGGTTGGCTTTAACTGTGCGCTAGGTGCTGATGCGCTGCGCCCACATATTCAGACATTGTCAAACATCGCTGATACTTATGTCTCTGCGCATCCTAACGCTGGTCTGCCCAATGAGTTTGGTGAGTATGATGAAACCGCTGAAGAAACGGCTGCCCTACTCGAAGGTTTTGCCAAAGCGGGTATCTTAAATATCGTCGGCGGCTGCTGTGGTACGACGCCTGAGCATATCCGTCAAATCGCTAAAGTCGTAGCAAACTATCCACCGCGAGTTATCCCTGAGATAGCACCTGCCTGCCGCTTGTCAGGACTCGAACCATTTACCATCAATTCTGATAGCTTGTTCGTCAATGTCGGTGAGCGTACCAACGTCACAGGCTCTAAAAAATTCTTACGTTTGATTAAAACCGAAGCCTATACTGAAGCACTCGATGTCGCGCGTGATCAGGTCGAGGGCGGCGCGCAAATCGTCGATATCAATATGGACGAAGGCATGCTCGACTCCAAGCAAGCGATGATTCATTTCGTCAACTTGGTCTCAGGCGAACCAGATATCAGCCGTGTGCCACTGATGATTGACTCGTCTAAATGGGACATTATCGAAGAAGGCCTTAAACGTACACAGGGTAAATCTGTCGTCAACTCTATCTCATTAAAAGAAGGTCATGCTGAGTTCGTTGAACGTGCCAAATTATGTATGCGTTATGGTGCCGCGATTATCGTTATGGCATTCGATGAAGACGGACAGGCTGATACTTATGAGCGCAAGATTGAGATATCTAAGCGCAGCTATGATGTACTGGTCAATGAAGTGGGCTTCCCGTCAGAAGACATTATCTTTGACCCAAACATCTTTGCCGTTGCCACGGGTATCACCGAGCACAATAACTACGGCGCTGACTTTATCAATGCCACACGCTGGATTACGGAAAACCTGCCAAATGCCATGGTCTCGGGCGGCGTATCCAACGTCTCGTTTAGTTTCCGTGGTAACCCAATCCGTGAAGCGATCAACTCCGTATTCTTATACCACGCGATCAAAAACGGCCTGACCATGGGTATCGTCAACCCAGCCATGCTTGAGCTGTACGATGATATTCCAAAAGAAGCCCGTGACGCTATCGAAGACGTCATGCTCAATCGCAATCAAGGTGAAACTGGTCAAGATGCGACTGAGCGCCTGATGACGGTCGCTGAAAACTACCAAGATGGCGGTAAGAAAAAAGACAGTACCGTCGATATGAGCTGGCGCGAAGGTACGGTAGAAGAACGTATCGCCCACGCACTGGTCAAAGGCGTGACCACCTTTATCGAAGCCGATACCAAAGAAGCGTGGGAGAAGTACCCCAAACCGCTAGAAGTCATTGAAGGGCCACTGATGGACGGTATGAATATCGTCGGTGACCTATTCGGTGCGGGTAAAATGTTCCTACCGCAAGTCGTAAAATCTGCCCGTGTAATGAAGCAATCGGTCGCATGGCTAAACCCGTATATCGAAGCGGAAAAAGTCGAAGGCGAAGTCAAAGGTAAAATCCTAATGGCAACCGTCAAAGGCGACGTCCATGATATCGGTAAAAATATCGTCGGTGTGGTACTCGGCTGTAACGGCTATGATATCGTCGATTTGGGCGTCATGGTGCCATGTGAAAAAATCCTCGATACTGCCATCGCAGAAAAAGTTGATATCATCGGACTATCTGGTCTGATTACCCCAAGTCTCGATGAGATGGTCTATGTCGCCAAGCAAATGCAAGAGCGCGGCATGACACTACCATTGATGATCGGCGGTGCAACGACGTCGAAAGCGCATACTGCCGTCAAGGTCGAGCCGCAATATCAAAACGATGGCGTCATCTATGTATCGGATGCTTCTCGCTCAGTCGGTGTGGTGACCAAATTACTATCAAAAGAACACCGTCAAGCGCTCATCGATGAGACACGCGAAGAGTATGTCAAAGTGCGTGAGCGTCTGGCTAAGCGTCAACCAAAAGCCGCCAAAGTCACCTATGCCGAATCAGTCAAGATTGGCTTTCAGTATGATTGGGAAACCTATGTGCCACCAGTGCCAAATAAACTAGGACAAGTGATATTGGATGACTATCCAATCGCGAATCTGCTGCCTTATATTGACTGGACACCATTCTTCATCTCTTGGGGTCTGACCGGTAAATACCCGAAAATATTGCAAGATGATGTGGTTGGTGAAGCGGCTCGCGATTTGTTTGAAAATGCAGAAGAGCTACTACAAAAGATGATTGATGAGAAATCAATCGTGGCTAAAGGGGTGTTTAAACTGATGCCAGCGCGCCGTACTGGCGCAGATACCGTCACTGTATATGACAATGACCCACAAAATGGTGGTAAACCGACCTACCAGTTTGAGCACTTACGTCAGCAAAGCGACAAAGCAAGCGGCAAGCCTAACTTTAGCTTGGCAGACTTTATCTCGCCATCAGAGACGCATACCGATCACTTGGGCGGCTTTACTGTCTCTATCGTCGGTACAGAAGCACTCGCTGAAAAGTACAAAGCAGCAGGCGATGACTATAATGCCATCATGGTACAGGCGCTGTCTGACCGTTTAGCAGAAGCATTCGCCGAACATCTACATGAACTCATCCGTAAAGAATACTGGGGCTACCAGCCGACTGAATCACTCACCAATGATGAGATGATTAAAGAAAAATACGTCGGTATCCGCCCTGCACCTGGCTACCCTGCCTGTCCTGAACATACGGAAAAAGGCAAATTGTTTGATTGGCTCGGTACGGTAGATGCGATTGGTACGACGTTGACTGAAAGCTATGCGATGTGGCCTGCATCATCGGTCAGCGGATTCTATTACTCACATCCTGACAGTGAATACTTCAATGTCGGAAAAATCAGCCGTGACCAGTTAGAGAGCTATGCTGAGCGTAAAGGTTGGGATATGAAAACGGCTGAGAAATGGTTAAATCCGAATTTGTAGTCGATTAGCTAATCAAGTTATAGAAACCTGATAGTTCTTTTTTGGCTTACTCATTTAATATGGGTAAGCCATTTTTTATGGCATTCCATTTTGCCTACCCTCAGCAAACTTATCGCTACGTTCATAGCAAAATACTTTTATCATTTACTGACAAGAACCATGCTAGATTATTGTCTACTTTATTATTTTGAGACAGGCTATGAATCAGATTGCATTACTTTCTAGTTGGATTGGCAAAACTTTTGCAATCTGGGCATTGGTCAGTGCTGTTTTGGGATTTATTTTTCCTGAGTTTTTTGCCTCGTTGGCTTTTTTGATCGTTCCCATACTTGGCATCATTATGTTTGGCATGGGCATGACGCTCAAGACTGAAGATTTCCTAGAGATTGTCAAACGCCCCAAGCCTGTACTGGTTGGCCTATTAGCACAGTTCACGCTCATGCCTTTGATCGCCTACCTATTAACGGTCATTTTCAACCTCGATTCTTTAATCGCAGTTGGTGTTATCTTAGTTGGCTGTTGCCCTGGCGGTACATCTAGTAACGTCATTACGTTCTTAGCCAAAGGTGATGTAGCTTTGAGTGTGGCGATTACCTCTATCTCTACCCTACTGGCACCTTTTTTGACCCCTATTCTATTAAACGTGTTTGCGGGTCAGCTGATCGACATCGACCTAGCCAGTATGATGATGACCATTACCAAAATTGTCATCTTACCTATATTACTCGGTGTTATCTTCCATAAATTTTTGGGTAAAAAGATCGAGTTCGTCACCGAGGTATTGCCAATGGTGTCGGTATTGGGTATCTCTATTATCATCGCAGCTGTGGTCGCGGTGTCTAAAGCGACCATCTTAGACAGCGGTGCCATCGTCTTTATCGTCGTTGCTCTACACAATATGCTGGGATATACCTTAGGATATGTGATCGCGCGCTTGTCTGGATTTACGGAGAGACAGCGCCGCGCCATTATGGTGGAAGTGGGCATGCAAAACTCTGGTCTTGGCGCTGCCCTTGCGGCGACGTATTTCAACCCTGTCGCTGCCTTACCGAGTGCGATATTTAGTGTATGGCATAACTTTAGTGGCGCGTTGGTTGCGAATATTTTTGCTAAGAGAGATGCTAGGTAGGAATTTTATTGTTTGAAACTTGGTTGTGACTACTTAAAAACACCACTAATTAGACTTTATCACATAA
>NZ_PJAT01000018.1 GCF_002836715.1 Psychrobacter sp. 4Dc | reverse complement strand
TTCTCTGCGTTCGCGTTCAAGCTCTTTGATACGCTCTTTGTCACTTTGAGCCTGCACTGAGGCGGGAATGGTTTGGTCTATGTGCTTTTTATGCCAGGATCGCAGGGTCTCAGGCGTACAGCCAATCTTTGACGCTATGGCTTGAATGGCTGACCATGTAGAAGGATAGTCGCTCGACGCTTCAATCAGCATGCGAACGGCGCGTTCTTTAATCTCAGGAGTGTAGGTTTGTCTTTTCATTGTCGTATTCTCTCAGAATGTTGAGTCTCCGACAATACGGGGGCGGTTCACTTCTATGAATCCTGAAAAAGCGGACTCTCATGGTAAGCCTGCTTATTTAATGGAGTTGAAGATAGCTGATCCTGTCACTGGTGCGAGTCTAGAAATTGGAACTCGTGGTGAGATACTTTGTCGTGGTAGTGCCGTCTTCGCAGGGTATTGGAATAATAAAGAGGCAACCACTGCTGCTTTTCGAAAAGGTTGGTTTGCCACTGGAGATATTGGCTATTTCGATGAAGATGGTTTTCTATACGTAGTAGATCGTCTGAAAGACTTGATAATTTCTGGTGGAGAAAATATCTACCCTGCAGAGGTTGAGCAAGTACTAATAGGAATAAAAGAAGTATCAGAAGTTGCTGTAGTGGGTCTATCAGATGAAAAATGGGGAGAGGTTCCTGTAGCTTTTGTCGTTATGAAGGCAGGTGAGAACCTCAATAATGATGATATCCTAAACTACTGTAAAACACAGCTTGCATCATTTAAGTGCCCTAAAAAAACTGTGTTTATAGATTCATTGCCACGCAATGGTGTGGGGAAAGTTTTAAAAAACGTACTTCGTGAGCAGCTATTATAATATTACTTCAGTATTGTTATATGAACATAGGAAATAATTTAGCATAATATCTATTCAAGCTTCAATATTCAGCACATCACCTAAGTAAGATAATAACTAAACAAAGATTGCTAACACTATACATAATATGGTGTTAGCAATCTTTTGACCCATGCCATCAAATCCGTACAATTAAATTTGGGGGATTTTAGTTACGTAGCTTGACGATAAAAGTCAAACCACGCCTGTCTTGATATTCTATAGCCTAAACCCTTTTGAATTCTCGTCTGATTGTATTATAACTCGATATATTGTGTGATCTCGTTGATCGCTGTAAATCTTGTTGTATAGTCCTGATGGTATACAAGCTCATTCTTTAATATACCTCAGAAGCTTTCTATAGGTGCATTATCGAAGCAGTTGCCTTTACCACTCATTGATCCTCTAAAATTATGCTGCTTGATGATCTTATGATACGTGTGGCTACGATATTGAACCGCCCCGATATTGTCGGAGACTCAACATTCTGAGAGAATACGACAATGAAAAGACAAACTTATACTCCTGAGATCAAAGAACGCGCCGTTCGGATGCTGATTGAAGTGGCAGGTGACTATCCCTCTATGTGGTCAGCTATTCAAGCCATCGCCCCTAAGATTGGCTGTACGCCTGAAACCCTACGATCGTGGCATAAAAAGCACATTGATCAAACCATTCCTGCCTCAGTGCAAGCTCAAAGTGACAAAGAGCGCATCAAAGAGCTTGAACGCGAATGTCGCGAGCTTAAGCAAGCCAATGAGATTATACGTAAGGCTGCTGCTTTTTTCGCCCAGGCGGAGCTCGGCCGCCCACCGAAATAATGACTCAGTTTATTGATGATTACAAACACCTCTATGGGGTCGAGCCAATTTGTCGAGTATTACCGATTGCCCAATCAACGTATTATCGCGCTAAAGACTTAAGCAACAACCCACACAAGCGCTCATTGCGTTGCCACCATGATGACTTCTACATCAGCGAGATCAGGCGCATCTGGCAGGATAGCAAGTGCCGCTATGGCGCTCGTAAAGTCTGGCAGCAGATGAAAGCAGACGGCATTCATGTCGCTCGTTGTACTATTGAGCGACTAATGAAGCAGCACGGTATGCAAGGGGTTTGGCGCGGTAAGAGTAAGATTACTACCAATAGTCGTGATGATCAGCTGCGGGCGAATGATTTAGTCAATCGTAACTTTAGCGCCCACCGCCCTAACCAGCTATGGGTTGCGGACTTCACTTATATCAAGACAACTAGCGGCTGGGTATACACGGCTTTTATTATTGATGTGTTTGCTCGCGCTATTGTGGGCTGGAAGGTGTCTAATCGCATGAACACCGATATGGTGATGGCAGCGCTCAATCAGGCCATTGCATACAGGAATAATCCTAAAGATGTGATTCATCATAGTGATCGCGGGGTTCAGTATTTATCCATTCGCTATACAGATAAGATGACGGACTCTGGTGTTATTGCCTCCGTTGGCACAACAGGGGATTCTTATGACAATGCCTTGGCCGAGACAGTCAATGGCCTTTACAAGTCTGAGGTGATTCATTATTTAAAGCAGAGCTGGAACGGTGTAAGTGATGTTGAACTGGCAACGCTTGAATGGGTGGACTGGTTCAATAAAACACGACTGCATAGCACGATTGGTTATGTGTCGCCTTTTGAGTTTGAAAAGCGGTATTATGACAATTTAACCCTGTCAGGCATTGCTGCCTGACTCAAGTAAAACACTCTCCGATATAGTCGGGGCGGTTCACTTTGGATAGGTGTGAAATTCGCAGTTGATGCTGACGGAAACCTTACAGTATTTCTCCTCGATCTTTTCAACCATTTTCTCAAGCTTCTACTATCCAACATACAATGATCACGAATAGAGTAGACATCTTCATTACTTAGAAACTTACATTCTGTAAACTCTTCTATAAGGTTTCGACTATTAATCTCCTCCCATAATTTAAGGTGTACTAAATGCCCAAGAGTATTAATGATTGCAGACTGTGTTTGAGAAGGTCTTAGCTTCTCTGTTACATATAAAGTAACCCAATAGTCAGGAGTACCATCTGAATCTATTAGGATTGGATATCTCTCGCCATTACTAAATACCAAATTCTTAATTTGAGACATATGACGAACCCTTTAATCAACATTAAATCATGTATGTTATTCATAAATATATTATAAACTTTTTTTATATTAAAGATATAAAAAAAGAGCCTATTCACATAGGCTCTATCTAACTTAATCAACGTTACTTAATTATGTATTCCTCAGAAGGGTTATGTATACCTGATATCGTTACTTAAAAACTATACTTCATATGTAATATACATATTATGGATAATTTTATATTAAGTGTAAAGTATATTGTAAAGTATATTGGTATTATAGCTTTAAAATTTACACTTTCTTGATTTACCAGTTAAGTTAGCTAGCCCATTTTTCGTCATTAATAGCCAAGTGCTGTAGTAAATCAAAAACCTGAGTCACCTTGTTCTCGAAGATTTCTTTATCGTAGGAATCAGGAAGGTCTCCATCTAGAACCTCTTCAATTAAAGATCGTACCTTTGCTTTAGTATGAGAGTCTCTCCACCAGTCCTGTACTAATACTTTGGGTGATGCATCAACTAAAGACTTGATAAGGTCTTTAGCTGCAAGCTTAACTGCCTGCTCCTCTTTCTTCGTCAGTTTTTCTTTAGCCAACAAATCAAATACTTCCAACTCATTTTCTGTTAAGCCTTCACGAACATGGCGCTGATCTTCCTCTTTCAAATCTTGAGCAAACTTTTGCAACTCCTCAAAGAACTCTTCTGTTTGGGTTGCTCCAGCATTATATCGGTCGATAATAGTACGATACCGCTCTGCAAAGTTTACTCGTCCTTGATTAGTCTTAAGCATCTGTTTGATTTTTTTCTCAATGAATTTCTTCATGTCAGCTATAGCGATGTGTTTATGCTCAGTTTGCTTAAACTCGATTCTCAACTGCTCGAAATCTACATTAGCGAGATTCCAACTAGCGCTTTTAGTGATTTGGTACTCGCTTACTGGTTCTGCTACTGAGCTAGTATTGTTACTATCTACTACAACACTACGATCTAGCAAGCTTGAAACCTGAGCGGCTTGCTCATCCAAATCGTCTTGATCAATTTTATTGGCAATAAACGTGTGCAAGAACTGCATAACACTGACAATAGGTCTTGGTTGACTGAGAATCGTAGGTTTAGCCGCTTCATACAGACCAGCAACTACATTGAAGTGTACATTGAACGTTTTACGTATGAAATCCTGCGATAGCATAGTATTAGCATAATCAGCAAATAAAGCGTTTTGCTTGAAAACTTCTTTAGCTTCAATAATTTTCATCAAATCTACTTCATGAGACAGACAAAATGTAAGAGTTTCAGCTATCGCTTCATCCAATAAGTTAATTAATACTGACTTGTCTTGTACGGGGTCTGTACCATCTCCTGAGTCCGTGCCTTGACCATAATCTTTTAGCGCAGACTTAAGATTCCTGAACACATTGTAGTAATCAATAATCTCACCATTGGTTTTTTCTACCAACTGCCCACTATCATTTCTAGTCTTGAAAGAGGTCACACGGTTCGCCCTTGCGATGGTTTGCATCAGCGTATGACCCTTCATAGGCTTATCAATGTATAGCGTTGAAGCAGTGGGTGCATCGAAACCTGTTAGCCACATGGCACATACAAAAACCAGCTGTAATGGATGCTCAGCGTCCTTAAAATCATCTTCTATATCTCGACCATTCGGCTGCTGCTGCGTCAGTCTATTGATATGCTTTTGAATTTCCAGTCCCTGCTTTTCGAAGCGCTCTTTTTCAGAGGCAGGGCTACTAATAACAACTGCCATTTCAACATTTTGCATATACTTAAGACGGTTTTTAAGACGGACTTTTTCTAAATCGTTCTTAGTTTGATTGATTCGACCTTGTAGCTTACGTTGTTCTTTTTTCCATAATTCCGTAACCTTGTCATACATGCGAACCGTGGTAAACTGATCAACCGATATCACCATACCTTTACCGCGATACCCACGTCGAGGGAAATGGTAAACAATATCGGCTGCTATAGTATCCAAGCGGTCATCACGCTTGATAACCTCAAGCTGTGTTGAAAAGTTATTTTCTAATTTCTCTCGCTGTGCATCAGATAGATCTTCGTCTTCTAATATCTCTGCTAACTCATCATTCAATGCGTCATTCTGTAATAGCACCTCTGGAACACGTTTTTCATAAAACAGAGGTAACGTTGCGTGATCCTCAATGGCTTGCTGGAAGGTATATTCAGATACATACTCACCAAACCACTGCTTAGTTTTCTTATTCTTAAGAATAGGTGTGCCTGTAAATGCTAAGAAATGTGCGCCTTCAAGCCCTAAACGCAAGTTGTCAGCGAGCGTATCGTATTGGGTACGATGCGCCTCATCTACGATAACGATAATTTCTCTTTCATTTTTATCATAAAGTAACGGGTACTTCTCACCCTTCTCATAACGGAACTTCTGAATGAGCGTAAATACAATTTTCAGATTCTGACCAAGCATTTCACGCATCTGATAACTATTTTTCGGCTTAGCAATTTCCGTCTCTTTTACCGCCTCTGTTGCCAAGAAGTTCTTGGAGATCTGCTTGTCTAAATCATCTCTATCTGTGATGACCACAAAGCTAAAATTACCTGCACACTTACGGAACACCTTACGGATAAAGAACACCATGGCAAAGCTCTTACCTGAACCTTGCGTATGCCAAAATACGCCCAAACGCCCTTGCAATTGATCTCTAATTAAGAAATTCGCAAAAGCATGCTTAACGCCCAAAAATTGATGATTCTGAGCGACGATCTTTACTTTCTCGTTTTGGTATAGAATGAAGTTTTCGATGTAGTCTAATAGCCGCTCAGGTCTAAACAGCCCTGCAAGCAAGTACTCGATGCTATTACCATGAGTTTCAATCTCCTGCTTATCTACTTTTTCTTTCTCATCATCCACCCTTAACCAAGGATAGAAATTTTCCCAGTCGGCAGTAAAGCTCCCTACCTTAGTATCTGATGCATTAGATAGGATGCAAAAGGCATTATATAAAAATAGCTGTGGGATATCGTTTTTGTAGTTGGTCAAATTATCCGTCAAAGCGTTTTGTAGCTTGACGTTAGAATTCTTGAGTTCAAAGAAAACAATCGGCATACCGTTGATATAGAGCAATATATCAGGACGACGGTACTTTCTGATAGGTTCAAGACCAGTCGTCTTAATGGTTAGCTGTGTTACTAATAAGAACTCATTATTAGTAGGGATATCGAAGTCTATGAGACGTAAGGGTATATTTTCGCGCTTAACACCCTTAGCGTCTTCATAAGTGACGTTAATGCCATCACGAATATAGCTATATATTTGCTTATTGGCTTTGAGAGTAGACATCGATACACGTCGACTCATGATGTCCTTTACTGCTGATAAGATAGTGGCCTCAGGGACGTCAGGGTTTAGCTGCATGCATTTAGCAACTAAGCGCTCTTTGAATACGACGTCACGCTTGTCGGTACGATTTGAGCCATCGTTAAGATCTTCAGGGTCGATAGTAGTGCAATCAATATGCTGATAGGAATAGCGCTGCTGCAAAAACTTGATACAAGCTTTTTCAATTTTATCTTCACTGATGAAATTATATGTCACTTTTGCCATACTTCTATTCCTATAGATATTTTTATTTTTCTTCAGTTTCGCTACTTGTCTGCATAGACGGTGGGTAATGAACATTTAAATCATCAACTGACATTTTACCTGACATAAGTCTAGGAAGTAGATTTTTCTTTTGTTTTATTAAGTTGGAATTATAT
>NZ_PJAT01000017.1 GCF_002836715.1 Psychrobacter sp. 4Dc | reverse complement strand
GAATGACCCAAATTCGATGATATTACGTAACTTCTTTGAGCATTAATCATCAAATATATTGTCCTTAGTTCAATAATTTGCTAAGATAATCGGCTTTACACGTCAACGCTGTTTAATTATTCCAAACAGCTCTGGCGCTTACGATGATCTATTCATATTAGATACTTTAATATCAGACATCGACATCATATTTGACGAGACGGCTGCTCGTCACCGATGATTGTTAAACCCATTATTGCAATCAACATTCATATTTTTATCTATCTTTATCAAGGAGATACGCGTGGCTAATACTGCACAAGCTCGTAAACGCGCCCGTCAAAACACCAAACGTCGTCAGAACTCTGCGTCACAACGCTCTATGGTTCGTACTTACTTAAAACGTGTTGATGCGGCTATCGCAGCTAAAGATTATGACGCGGCTACCGAAGCTTACAAAAAAGCGGTACCAGTTCTTGATCGTATGGCTGACAAAGGTATTATTCATAAGAATAAAGCTGCTCGTCGTAAGAGCCGCCTAAACAAAACAATCAAAGGCCTACAAGCTTAAGATTTGTATTGGTTAGACCGCATTTCGCTTTTATAGCGTAATGATTAAAACCTTGTTACTGGTTCTAATACCGTGGCAAGGTTTTTTTATGCCTATTCAAAACGTATTCAATGAACAGCTTCCATACGAAATCGTCTCAATGTTTGAATAAAACATCAATTCCACTGCACTTCTGGCGGCAATAGCAACTTGCTAGGATGGTAGCCAGCTGCACGGTAACCGTCTAATAATGAACTAATCGGCCGAGTATATACCTGACCCCGCCAAATAAAATGCGCGCTCGCTTGATCAAATGGCTTATCATCGAACCATAAGAACACGCCTTCCATCATTTTTGGCCAATCATTCCAATCAATCTCTACCACATCGAACATGACGGCCAAGAACGCAGATAGCAACGTGTCATGACTCACAGCGAGCATCAGATGGCCATGCTGCGGCTGATTCTGATAAAAAAGCGACAGAATATCCAAACCGCCTTGATAGGTGTTTTTAGTCCCTTCGAGATTGCCTTGCAAAAAACGATTAATAAAGTTCAGGACGCCAATTTCTTTGAACACAGGATTGGCTATTTCAGGCTCAGTGACGAGACTGCCAGGCTCAACCAACAATGATTGATGCGTAATGTCACGCCGTAGTCCTGCCCCCTCTTGCATCAGCTGCGCGGTATCGATACAACGCCCAATCGGGCTAGAAATACTATCGACGTCGAGCGAATATGGTAGATGACCTGATAACCAACGACCCCAAGACTTTGCCAGTATACGGCCTTTAGGAGTCAACGGTAGCTGATAGCTAGCAAAGCCATTACCATCAGAACGCTCGCGTAAAGAGTGCCTGGTAAATAGTATCAGCCGCTTATTTTCAGGCAATAGGCTAACGGAGGAAATCATACTATCTGGTAGGTGCGAAGGTGCAGGCGCGCTTGGTGTGTGACTCGCAAGCTTGTCAGCAGATATTTTGGACAGGGTGTTATTTAGATATTTACTCATGATAGCAAGCCTAGCAGATTTCTTATCAGGAATGAACCACAGACAAATCTAGTTGCAATATATCTTATAAATACTCTGCACTCTTTCAAAAAGACGCTTTATTCAAAAGAATCTATGTCTAGAATAAATCGAGATTTGCCCGTTATTTACACACGGTCCTAGCCAATATCAATGACTTTGTCCCATGCAAACTCTAATGCCGTACTGCTAACCTCGTTTGGATAGGCTCGTGGATTGACAATCACTCGCGTATTACCAATTTTATAATCAAATGCTTCATGAGTATGTCCATGTACCCATAGCATCGGTGCCCAATCCTCGTGCATCCATCCTGACAAGTCACTGACAAAAGCCGCATTACTCGGTAGATTGGCATACTTTTCAGACACCGATAACGCACTGACGCTATGATGACTCATTACCACAGTTTTTTTACCAAGTTTATAAGATTCGATCAAAGTTTGCTGTAGCCACTGACGATGCTCAGCATGAATCTGCATAGATGCTTCAGGTGAAAACAGTTCGTTGCCTGCGTAAATCTGCTTGTAATCACGCATAAAATGCCTAGCAGCAGCCATGGTATCTTCGTTAGCATGATACTGATAGTCTGTCCAAAGCGTACAACCTAAAAGGCGTATATCACCGATATCGATATGCTGACATTGTAAGACGCGAACGCCTTTTTTAGACACAGTATCATAGTTATCCCAAGTTGCCAGTTTATGGTCAAAGCTCAATACGTCTTCATCAAAGTATTCATGATTACCAGCGATAGTAATCAGGGGAACTTCTAAGCGCGCCGCTTGTTCTTGCAACCACGGCATACCTTTGTCGCTATTAGCAGTATCTCCTGCTACCAATACTAGATCTGCATCAGTTTTAGGAATATGTCCAACGGGGTGCGATTGACGTGCATAACTATCAATATGTAAGTCACTCAATATCTGTAATTTCATATTATTCAACATCATTTAGTGGCGTTATTATTAAAAATCTAATTAGCGATAAACGCTCATAGCAGTACTACTGATATTTAGCTAAATGAGCGTTTTTAATATAGTTATTATATTTTAGAAAGGTTGTAAGAATAAATTTAAGTAGTGTAGCAGCTTTTTCTATACCATCAAAAAGTAAAAAGACAGCCATTTAGGCTGTCTTTTTTCTTAACATTACATTTATTCAAACTTAAATACTTTGAAGTATTGTCTGTAGTTTAGCAGCAGGATCTAAAGCTTGAGTGATCGAACGGCCAATGACTAAATAATCAGAACCGTCTATTAGCGCCTGACTTGGTGTACAGATACGTTTTTGATCATCTGCATTGTCTTCAGCTAAGCGAATACCAGGCGTCACCAGTTTAAAATCCTGACCACATAATGCTTTAAGTGCCTTTGCTTCTTGAGCCGAGCACACCACCCCATCAAGTCCAGCTTGCTTAGTCAGTTGTGCTAGTCGGCTTACTTGGGTATCTAAGCTATCAGTGATTCCTGTTTGCATCAACGCTTCATTATCCATAGAAGTCAGTACGGTGACTGCGATAAGTAAGGTATCAAGATCTCTATCTAGCAAGCGCTGTTTTGCCAACGACATGGCTTCTAGACCTGCGCTAGCATGGACATTCACCATCCATACACCAAGATCAGCGGCAGCTAACACTGCTTGAGCAGTGGTATTCGGAATGTCATGGAATTTTAAGTCTAAGAAAATTTCAAAATCACGTTGATGCAGTGCCTTGATGATATCAGGACCACAACGCGTAAACAGCTCTTTACCGACTTTTAATCGGCATTGAGATGGATCTAACTGGTCAGCTAACGCTAGAGACGCCTCTACCGTCATATTGTCTAGAGCGACGACAACTGGAGAGTTAATTACATTATTCATGGTTTTACCATATATTTTGAAGTTATCAAAGTATTGTATTTGAGGTCAGTACTGCGATCGTTAAGCTATCACCTAGCAGATCACCTAAAAAATCACTTAACGACTTAATCTCGTCTACGCTTGGACAGAGTAGAGCCTTCAGTTAGGCTAGTTGCGTCACTACTTTGTACATTGGCAGCAGAAGCACCATAAACAGCTTCATCTACTGTTGGCGCGCTTGCTTGACGATCGATAACTGTATTGGCTTGAGTCAATTGCTCTTGTAGATTTGCGTTTGCTTTTTGCAGACGTGAGATTTCCCACTTATTTTGCAGCACACGAAAGATAAGCAATGCCAGTAAAATACCAATAACAATACCTAGCATCAAACACAAAATAAGTAGCAACCCTAGATTCATCGTAGGTGCTTGTGAAAACAGTAGGTTGACTCCGACCTCAGTATTATTTGCCAATACCAAACCAAGTGAATAGGCAAAGCTCAAGAATAGCAATACAAATAGTAGAAAGCGCATGAGACAGTTACCTCTGTTTGGAATGATAAATTTTGACGGTTAGATAGCCAGTGCTGGTTTAATTAACCGTTTGCTACCGTATCGTTTACTGCTTCGCGTAAGGCCTTACCTGGCTTAAAATGTGGGATCGCTTTAGCCGGCACAGGTACGCTTTCACCTGTCTTAGGATTGCGTCCCATACGGGCACGGCGGTGATGTAGACAAAAACTACCGAATCCGCGAACTTCGACTCGGCCATCATTGGCTAAAGTATGGGTCATCAAGTTTAAGATTTCACGCACTGCGTCATCAACCACGGTGTCTGCCATGTTGTCACAGTTTGCACTCAAATTACTAATAAATTCGGATTTGTTAATCGCTTGCTGCATTATTACGCTTGCCTTGTTGATTGATGGATAAGCTGATGATAAGTCAACGCTCTATAGTACGTAAATGCGTTTGGATAATTAAACTATATATACTGAATCTTTGAAAACTAACATTCAGAATCATATTATGACTATAAAAAGCTTATAACTATCATCTCGTTACTCAATGGTGCAAATGATAGCGGATATTAGCGTAAATGGGAATAAGAGTTTGCCCATTTGGCTAAAAACCTCTATTACTAACTGTGTTAATAAAATCTAATCATAAAAAAAAGCGACCGAAGTCGCTTTTTTTATATTACTTTTATATCAATAGTTTGCAGCTTACTGCATTTGCTCTTTGATCAAATCACCAATCGTTTTTGGCTGTGCATCAGAACCTGGAGCAGCAGTAGTGTTCGTGCTACCAAGATCTTTAATCGCTTGACGCTCTTCAGCTTCGTCTTTCGCTTTGATAGACAAGTTGATATTGCGTGTTTTACGATCAACACTGATGATTTTCGCTTCAACGTCATCACCAACAGTCAGATGCTTAGTTGCATCTTCAACGCGGTCACGTTGGATTTCAGAAGCACGTAGATAAGCTTCAACTTCGTCAGCAAGTTCGATAGTAGCGCCTTTAGCGTCTACTTCTTTTACTTTACCATTAACGATAGCACCACGGTCATTGTTGACTAGGTATTCGTTGAATGGATCAGAGCTTAACTGCTTAACGCCTAGGCTGATACGGTTAGCTTCTGCATCTACAGACAATACCATTGCTTCGACGGTGTCGCCTTTATTGTAGTTACGGATAGCATCTTCGCCAGTTTCGTTCCAAGAGATATCAGATAGATGAACAAGACCATCAATACCACCGTCTAGACCGATAAAGATACCGAAGTCAGTGATTGATTTGATAGTACCAGTGATTTTATCACCGCGCTCATGTTTCTTATCAAACTCATCCCATGGGTTAGCTAGAGTTTGTTTGATACCTAGGCTGATACGACGACGTTCTTCATCAATATCAAGAATCATTACTTCAACTTCATCGCCCACTTGAACAACTTTAGATGGGTGGATGTTTTTGTTGGTATGATCCATTTCTGATACGTGTACTAGACCTTCGATACCTTCAGAAATCTCAGCGAAACAACCATAGTCAGTCAAGTTGGTTACGCGAGCTTTTACAACACTACCTACTGGGTAAGTGCCGCCAACATTATCCCAAGGATCAGTACCAAGTTGTTTTAGACCTAGGCTAACGCGATTGCGTTCACGGTCAAACTTCAATACTTTAACTTTTAGGTCTTGGCCAACTTCAACAACTTCAGATGGGTGCTTGATACGGCGCCATGCCATGTCAGTGATGTGCAATAGACCATCGATACCACCTAGATCAACGAACGCGCCGTAATCAGTAAGGTTCTTAACGATACCTTCGATCTCGATGCCTTCTTCAAGCTTGTTCAATAGCTCTTCGCGCTCAGCTGAGTTTTCAGCTTCCATAACTGCACGACGGCTAACAACAACGTTGTTGCGCTTCTGGTCAAGTTTGATGACTTTGAATTCTAGCTCTTTGCCTTCAAGATGCGTTGTATCACGGATAGGACGTACATCTACCAATGAACCTGGTAAGAACGCGCGTACTGAACCGATATCTACAGTGAAACCGCCTTTAACTTTGCTTGAGATAATACCTTTAACGATTTCATCGTTATCAGCGATTTTTTCAAGGAAGTTCCAAGTTTCAACACGTTTAGCTTTCTCACGTGACAGCAAGGTTTGACCCATGCCGTTATCAACCGCTTCAACTACGACATCAACGCTATCGCCAACTTCAACTTCAAGTTCGCCTTCTTCGCTTAAAAACTCTTCACGAGCGACGATACCTTCAGATTTAAGACCAGTATCTACTGTGATCCAGTCGCTATCGATGGCCACAACAGCACCTGTAATAACCGAGCCACGCTCGATATCTAGGCCCTGCTCTTCAATGCTCGCTTCAAATAGTTCAGCAAATGATTCCATTATGTCTACCTTTGTATAGCCGTATCCTGTCCAGCACAGTACGGATCAAATTTATGATTGTATAGAACGAAATACTGGTTTTATATCCCATGCAATCATATAAAAAAACGTTTGTTGATAGCGAGCTCATCGTAATTAAAACTGACTAACAACAACTGTCTTATATCGAACGCAATACCCTAAACAAAATAGGTTTTTCTTACTGCTTCAATAAAATTTAACTTAACCGTATTATTTTATACTAAAACAATGATTAATAGGAAACTTTTTAGTACTTAATATGTTGTTTTTACTAGCTATTAAACGACTAACTAGTGAAAAACACACCTTTATCTTGGCAATACTTTTTGACTTGCTCATATACTGCATCAGCATTCAGCGCTGAACTATCAAGTAATAATGCATCTGCCGCAGGCTTCGATGGTGCTGTACTACGATTTTCATCACGGTCATCACGCTCTTTTATCGTCGCTAAAATCGCCTCAAAATCTGCTGTTTGACCAGCATTCAATAACTGAATCACACGGCGCTCTGCACGTGCTTCAGCACTGGCCGTCAAAAACACCTTAACATCAGCATCTGGGAAAACAACCGTACCCATATCGCGACCATCAGCAACCAAACCTGAACGAGTGGCCATATCTTGTTGTAGCTTGAGCAATGCTTGACGAACTTGTGGAAAGACAGCTATCTGTGATGCATAGCCTCCGACCGTTTCATTGCGTACTTGCTCACCTACTGCTTGTCCATTAACAATGATATCTACACGTCCTGAGTCATTGTTTGGTACAAACGCTATCTCTAAGCTTTCAGTCAATGCTAATACAGCATTTTCATCAATTGGTTGGCTAGTATCTGCGCTGATTAAACCCGCTTCAAAGGCTTTTAGTCCGACAATTCTATAAAGCGCACCAGAGTCTAACAACTGATAGCCTAACACTTGTGCTAGACGCCATGTGACCGTACCTTTACCAGCGCCACTGGGACCATCGATACAAATAACAGGGTAGCGCACTGATGAGGTATGGCTATCCTCTGTATTGAGTAAAACATTATCAGGTGTAGAACTAGTCATAATACTTACTCAATAATATGCGTTACTTATATCGCTTATCGTATGTCATTAATAAAACAATATTTATTCGTATGTTAAGTCTTTAATAGCCCATTGAAATGGGTGCTATCAAATAGGGCAATATTATAGCAAAAAATCATCGTGACCACTAGCACCAAGACTGATATCTTGTTTATTAGTATTTTGAGTTTACATAGTGGCCTTATTCTTTTTCGCCGCTTGCCTACGCTCACGAAAAAATGTCTTAAGTATTTGACTACTATGCTCGCTGCATAATCCACTATAGGCTTGAATACTGTGATTATAGAAAGGTTGTAATGATAAGTCCATTTGACTACCAACCATCCCAGCACGCGGTTCACTCGCTGCATACACTAACTTGTTTACACGCGCATGGATTAGAGCACCGATACACATCGTACAAGGCTCTAGAGTGACATATAGAGTAGTCTGTAGCGGCAGTCGATAGTTTTCTAAACGCGTACAGGCATCTCTCAATGCAACTATCTCTGCATGAGCAGTAGCATCATGGCTACTAATAGGTTGATTAAACCCTTGGCCGATAACTTGCTGGTCATGTACCAATACCGCACCTACCGGTACCTCTCCTCGCTCAGCACCTTGTTTAGCAAGTTGGATTGCTTGTTGCATCCATTTAACGTCTTCGACTGACCAAAAGGTGCTGGACTGAATATTTAAAGATTGATACGGCACTAAGCTTATATTCTGTATATTTTGCATTTATTGTGGTAATTGCCAGTCAATTGGAGTTTGGCCATACTGCACCAAGTAATCATTTGTTTTAGAAAAAGGTTTAGTGCCAAAGAAGCCACCACGGTTTGCCGCAAGTGGTGACGGATGTACCGCTGTCAGAATCAAATGCTTATCCGTATCGATATACTTGCCTTTCTTCTGGGCTTTACTACCCCACAGAATAAACACGGTATGCTTGGTCTGTTCATTGACTGCATCGATGACGGCATCAGTAAACTGTTCCCAACCTTTATTTTGATGACTGTTTGGCTCGCCTTCTCGCACAGTTAGTGAGCTATTAAGCAGTAAAACGCCTTGCTGTGCCCAGTATGTCAAATCGCCATGCGCTGAAGGCCGAATACCAATGTCATCTGCCATTTCTTTGAGCAAGTTATTCAATGATGGTGGCTTTGGAATGGCTTTAGGAACAGAAAATGATAACCCCATAGCCTGACCTGGACGATGATAAGGATCTTGGCCCAAGATTACCACTTTGACTTGTGATAAAGGCGTGAGGTTAAGCGCATTGAACATCAATGGTGCAGGCGGATAGATACTATCATCGGACTGATAGGCCTCTTTTAAAAAAGCGCGTAGATTGTCCATATTCTCAGACGTTAATTCATCTGCTAATGCTGTTTTCCAGTCTTCTGGTAAACGGACATTGTCTAAAATCGCTTGTTTTTGTTCTGGAGTCTTTGTTTTCGGTTCATCAAACAGTTCCATAGTGTGTCCTTTTTATACTTGTTATCTTGTTATAAGTTCCATAGCTTTGTTAAAGCTAGCTTACTGTAAATAATCATACTAACAAAAAATGGTGTACGCTTTGTTGATGAATTATAGCAATAAAAAAACGGCTACCGCAGTAATACGGTAGCCGTTTTTGTGACATCAATATTAAACAACTTAGCTAGCAAGAGATTCAGAATCGGGTTGTGGTTCATGAGTTTCAACGACTGTCAGAATAATACGACTATCAGCTGAGCCTTTGTCTGATACCTTATCAAGCTTCATCGTATCACTCTCTTGAGAATCATCGACTTTAGGCTCTAAAGTCAGATGTACGACACCGCCATTGACCAAATCCCCAAACAAAATCATACTTGCCAATGGTTTTTTGATTTCATCCTGAATCAAACGCTGCATCGGACGTGCACCCATTAGACGGTCATAGCCTTTATCCGCCAAGTAGTCACGTACATCATCATCAATCTCTAATGTCACTTGCTTATCATCAAGCTGCACTTGCAATTCAACCAAGAACTTATCGACAACTGATACAACAACTGACGTATCTAGAGGATTGAACTGAATAATGGCGTCTAGGCGATTACGGAACTCTGGCGTAAAGACACGTTTCAGCGACTCTGTGTTATCACGGCTATGGTCTTGTTGAGTAAAGCCCATTGACGAGCGACTGATACTATCAGCACCAACGTTCGTTGTCATAATAACGATGACCTGTTTAAAGATTGCCACACGACCATTGTTATCAGTTAACGTACCATGATCCATTACTTGTAGTAACAAGTTGAAGACATCTGGATGCGCCTTTTCAATCTCATCAAGCAACAACACACAATGTGGATGCTGATTGATTTTTTCAGTAAGTAAGCCACCTTGATCATAGCCAACATAACCTGGAGGCGCACCGATCAAGCGTGATGCCGTGTGCGCTTCCATATACTCTGACATATCAAAGCGTACTAACTCTACACCTAGCAAATTGGCTAGCTGACGCGATACTTCTGTTTTACCCACACCAGTTGGACCTGCAAACATAAATGAACCAATTGGCTTATCTGGTGCTTTTAATCCTGCCCGTGATAGCTTGATAGCATCAGCCAATGTGGCAATTGCCTCATCTTGACCAAATACCAAGTGCTTCAGATCTCGAACTAGGTGCTCAAGGATACTCTTGTCATCACTCGATACAGATTTGGGTGGAATACGTGCCAGTTTAGCAATGATAGCTTCGATATCAGCCACATCGATTTTCATCGGTGGCTTTTGACCTTTTGATAATTTAACACCATCTGCTGATTTAGCACTATCGCTTGCTTTCGCAGTCGCTGCTTCATCCTGCATTTCATTATCTGTATCAGCATCAATCTGCGCATCAAAATCTTGCTCTAAATCAGCAATGAAACTTTCTTCCGCTTCGATATCATCGACATCAGGCACCACACCTAAGCGCTTATATGCACCTGCTTCGTCAATCACGTCAATGGCTTTGTCAGGTAAAAAACGCTCATGAATATGTTTGGCTGATAACTGTACCGCTGTGACCAACGCTTCATCCGTATACTCAACATTATGGAATTCTTCATAACGAGGTTTTAGGCCACGCAGGATATCAATGGTGTCATCCACACTTGGTTCTTTAACATCGATTTTTTGGAAACGACGTGACAATGCATGGTCTTTTTCGAATACTTGGCGATATTCAGTAAAGGTTGTTGAACCGATACAACGTAGCTCACCGTTAGCAAG
Source organism: Psychrobacter sp. 4Dc (assembly GCF_002836715.1). Taxonomy (GTDB): domain Bacteria; phylum Pseudomonadota; class Gammaproteobacteria; order Pseudomonadales; family Moraxellaceae; genus Psychrobacter. Next base: position 66,299 of record NZ_PJAT01000017.1, on the reverse strand, counting down.
TGCTGGCTTGATAAGGTTCGATACGTCCATGTTGCTGCTCATAGATGAACCAGCACCAATAATCATATGAATCTCATCGATAAAAAGAATAGCATTTGGTTTTTTCTTTAGTGCATCAAGCAATGACTTCATGCGTTTTTCAAAGTCACCGCGATACTTAGTTCCCGCAATTAGTGAACCGATATCAAGGCTATAAATCACGCAACCGTTAAGGGGCTTCGGTGCTTTGTCATTAATAATTAACCATGCCAAACCTTCAGCGATAGAGGTTTTACCTACACCAGGCTCACCTACTAGCAATGGGTTATTTTTACGACGACGGCATAGTACTTGGGCAGCACGTTCAATTTCAGAAGCACGCCCAATCAAAGGATCTGTTTTACCTTCAGCAGCTCGCTGGTTTAGATTGGTCGCAAATTCAACTAAGGGATCTTTGCTGGTCTTTTCAGAAGCACTACGGCGTTCAGTGCCTGCAGAATCACGTGATTCAGATGGCTCTTCTTTATCTTGACCGTGTGATAAATACTGGGTTAGCTCAAGGCGACTGATGCCTTGTTTTTTAAGCAGGTAGACAGCATAAGTATCGTGCTCTGAAAACATAGAGACCAAAATATCAGAGCCTTCTACCAAACGACCACCACCGATTGACTGCACGTGAAAAATAGCACGTTGCAAGATACGATCAAAGCTTTGAGTCGGCTGCGGTGACTGTTCTGTATCAGCATCGATGGTTGGCGTGTGTTTATTAATATAAACCTCAAGCTCAGTACGCAACGCCGAGACATTAGCATTACAAGCAGTCAACGTATTGGCAGCATGAGTGTTTTCTAATAAGGCCAAAAGCAGGTGTTCAACAGTGAGATACTCATGCGATTTTTGGCGCGCAAGCGTCATTGCTAAACGTAGAGAAACTTCAAGATGACGACTTAACATAACAACTTCCTACGGTTATATCTATCTTTATAATTGATAGTTTTATGAATGAGTTAGTAAGTAAATCAGGGCGGTAGATGAATTGTTCAAGGGCTATATTCGTATTATTAGAAGTCATGAATAAATGAGGTGAGCGGTAGACTATTGATTAAATACTATAATCTCGCTATCAGCCAACAGTAATCACAACTATCCATGGCCGCTTTTCTTTATATCAACACGATACTTCGACGGAGTCAATCTATTAACACAGACTAAAATGTATCAAAGCGTGCTACAAGCTAGTAGCGACAACCTTAATAACGAATATTAAATGTTGAAAAACTGATTAGATAGAAAGAGAGATTGATATTTTCGAAGCTAGTAATGACGTGGTTTTAGCAAGTTCAACGGAGATACTTAGTCTAAAACTATTGGACAGGCTGTTTAATAGATAGGGTTACTTGCTATAGAAATCAATACCCTATGGATAATAAATACATTTTTCAGAGATTCTACTTGTATATAAGGGGAATGACAGAAAAGTCGAAAAAGCTCACTTTTATAGTGAGCTTTAATATGGATTACTTAGAAGTAAAGAACAGTAGGTAAAGCTTTAATAGAGCCCTATATCAGTATAAAAAATTAATAAATTGCTCTACTCGCCTTGATGTGGTTCGATTTGGGTCAATAGCGGATAACCTTCACGATGTGCCAGACTGTTTACTTTTTTAGCCTTAGTCTCGGCGATATCTTTGGGATAAATGCCAGCAATACCTTTGCTGCTATTATGAATAGTCAGCATAATCTCGACCGCAGAATCCATACTATGACGAAATTCTGACTGCAATATGTATACAACAAACTCCATCGGCGTGTAGTTGTCATTGTACATAACGACCGCATACATAGGCGGTTTGGCTACTTCAGGCTCTGCGACCAATACATCTGCTTGCGGTGACGTTTCACCATCGGTATCACCGTCTTGTGCACGATGAGCAGGCATATTGGGAAAGTGCCAATCAGCAACCGTTGGCGTGGCTTGTGATATCATTTTTTTCATCATAATCAAAATATAATTATAAGGTAAGTTTAAGATAGAGAATGTTAAGGCAGGCGATAAGGCATGGTATAAAGCACAACCACTAATTAGGGCCATTGTGCTGTGATTTCAACCACAGCATCGTCACTGAGTGTTTCAATAAGACATGAGGTAATTAAGGTACGATAGGACTTTCATCAACTTCTGGTAAATCTAAAAGCGATGGTAGCATGTTATCCACACTATCACCGAGCTTCCAGTCATACAATTGCTCTACTTTTTGACCACCAGCTTGCAAAGTCAGTTTGGCTTGCAATGGTCTAAAGCCTGATGGCATTACAAAGCGACCACGTATCCGAACGATACCTTCGATCATATGGTATGCAGGGTCAAGAGGTACTTCTACAAGATCATCATTGTTAAGTAGCGTCAATACAGGCCTTAAGCGTTTGGCTTGACCATCGCTACTGAGCATCCCAATATCAAAACCATACTCAAAAGCATTTTCAGGTAGTGGAGAAATTTTGGCACCTAATACCTGTAAAGGCATACCACCTTTCTCACGGATGACATCTGAATATAGCTCATTGAGCTGTGACACTTGTTTATTTTCTACCGTCAATTCTTGCTGGCTTTCACGCAGTTCTTTTAAATTAGCCAAACTGATGGCCAGTTCTTGTTTGGCAGTTGCCGCTTGGTTAGTAGCTATCTTATTGCTAAGGCGCAAGTCTTCTAGTGCTTGTGTCGCTTCAGTGCTATCGATGATTGCTTGCTTGGCTTCTGTTTCCATCGAATGGAGGCCACGTTGGTAGCCAAGCTTATGACCGAATACCAGTCCAACCACCGCTGTCACTAATACTGCCACTACAAACAGTGCCAATACCAATGTAGAAGCGCCGCGTTGTGAGCTAGCAATACCACTTATCGGGACATTATTATTTCTAAAGGAATGCTGTTTGCGCTCCAAGCTAGGTATAACCGAGTCTTTGCACGATAGACGTGCTGGCTGTGAGCAAAAGCGTAGTACGAGCTGAACACGCATTTAGACAGTATCTCTTAAGGGTAAGGGCAAGTCATTATAGCCGAATTTATAATCAATACCTAGCACCGTAAATGTGAATGATTGGAATATGAAGTCGTTGATATTAAGGAACAATCGGTGCAAAGTTCAGCCCCATTGACTCATCAAAACCGAACATCACATTCATGTTTTGCACAGCCTGCCCAGCAGCACCTTTGACTAAGTTATCTTGAACAACGATAACTGTTAGCTCAGCACGCTCATTATCCTGATGTACGGCAATACGTAGACGGTTACTAGCGCGAACACTGCGCGTATCTGGATACAACCCTTTTGGCATGACATCAACAAACAACTCTGACGCATAGCTATTTTCAAATGCTTGCTGCCAATCGATAGCAGCACCTGCATCGGTCAACTCCATATGAATAGAGCTTAGCATGCCACGAATCATCGGTACTAAATGCGGCAAAAAGCGAATACGGTGTGTAAACTGACTGTCTAATAACTGTGCAACACCCTGCTCAATCTCAGGTAAATGACGATGGCCTTCAACGCTATAAGCCTTAAAGCTATCTGTTGTCTCAGCATAATTGAGTGCAAGCGATGCTTGACGGCCTGCACCAGACACCCCAGATTTTGCATCAATAACGATACGAGACTCGATCAAACGCTCTGCTTGCTTATTCTGAGCTTCGATAATTGGTTTTAGACCCAAAATCGCAGTGGTTGGATAACAGCCTGGGTTGCCTACTAGTAACGCATTTGCAAGCTTGTCACGATTGATTTCTGGTAAGCCGTAGACTGCTGTTTCCAACAACTCAGGGCAAGCATGTGACTGCTTGTACCAATGCTCAAAGTCAGTCAATGACTGCAAACGAAAATCAGCAGCCAAATCGATGACCTTAACGCCAGCTTGGGTAAGCGCTTCGGCTTGCTTCATTGCTACGCCATGTGGCGTCGCAAAAAACACAACATCGCATTTTTGCAGTGCAGCAAGCGTATTATCACCCAAGTCGCTAAAGACGATGTCAGACACACCGCGTAAGCTTGGGAAGATTTCATCAGCACGAGTGCCAGCTTCGCTACGAGAAGTTAATAAATCAATAGAAACCTCAGGATGAGCAGATAATAAGCGAATGAGCTCAATACCCGTATAGCCTGTACCACCGACGATCGCTACTGAAATCATAAAACACCCTTTTCTTGGTAAATACTAAATATGCACTGATAGATTCTATGTTTGCCTGTAATTCTACAAATATAGAACAAAGATAGAATCACTCTCTAAACATTCTGACTCTTAAATTTTATAGTCGTGTACTGCATCCACAAATACTTTGGCATTATCAGGGTTGACCCACTGGGTGATACCATGACCTAAGTTTGCTATATAGCCAGTCTTTTCACCATCAGCGTAAGCACGGTCAAGCATGGCGTTCACTTCAGAACGGATAGTCGCAGGCGAACCATATAACGTCGCTGGATCTAAGTTACCTTGGATAGCTTTGCTGCTTTGCAATTTCTTATGCTTTTTGGTCAATTGACGCTGACTTTCAGTCAATACTTGACGCGCACGATCAATCGGCATCGTCCAATCTAAACCTAATACATCTGCTTCGCTGTCAGCCTGAATATCAAGCCATAGCCCACCACCTTTAGTGAACAGCACTACAGGTACTTGTGGATGACGTGCCTTTAGTTCGGCGACAATACGTTTATTATAAATGTGTGAAAATTCGATAAATTGACGATGGCCTAACGCCCCGCCCCAACTATCAAATATCTGAACGATTTGAGCGCCAGCGACGATTTGGGCATCTAAATAGTCAATAACTGACGTCGCAAGCTTATCTAATAACTGATGTAAAAAATCAGGGTTACTATACAAAAAGCCCTTGGTATAACGATAATCTTTCGAGCTACCGCCTTCTATCATATACGTAGCCAACGTCCACGGACTACCAGAGAAACCAAATAATGGAACTTGACCATTCAATGCTTTACGAATGCTGGTTACGGCACGCATTACATAGTCTAGAGAATCGTTTGGCTCAAGCACTGGCAATCTATCAAGATCAGCTTGCGTACGAATAGGATGTTTGAACTTAGGGCCTTCACCCGTTTCGAAATACAAGCCCAGTCCCATCGCATCAGGGATAGTTAGAATATCACTAAACAAAATAGCGGCATCTAAGTCATAACGACGTAAGGGCTGTAGAGTCACTTCAGTAGCGCGGTCTGTATCTTTGCACAGACTCATAAAGTCACCCGCTTCAGCACGAGTGGCCTTATATTCTGGCAAATAACGACCAGCTTGGCGCATCATCCATACCGGTGTGGTATCAATGGGCTCAAAACGTAATGCACGTAGCAATCTATCATTTTTTAAAGATGCAAATTGTTGCTGAACCGAGTTACTACCGTCTGAAGCACTCATGTACAAATCTCCAAAACAGCACAATATCCATATTTATCAATGGATATTGTGCTGGATAAAATAAGTTGAATAAAAAAGGTTATATAAAAGTGCTATACAGTTAATGCAAGATTGTCACGGTGTACCATGACGACACGTTCTTCGCTACTGCCAAAGATCTTATCGAACTGTTCGGTACGCTCACGAGCTACGCGGCGCGCATCATTCGATGAGAAGTTTACCTGCCCGACGGCTATGCGTTCGCCAGTATCTTGATGGATGATTTCTACCACATCACCTTCATCAAACCCGCCCCGCACTTCTACCACGCCTACTGGCAATAAACTTCTATTGTGCTCAGTCAATGCTCTTGCAGCACCTGCATCGACGACCAAGCTACCTGACATACGTAGATGCGCAGCTAGCCACTGTTTACGCGCGATGATTTTATCTTCGTCATTAGTCGTCAGCAAGGTACCTACAGCTTCGCCTGAAACCACACGGGTAATAACGTCATCGATAGCACCGCTGACGATAACGGTAGGACAGCCACCCATAGCAGCAAGGCGTCCAGCACGGATTTTGGTCAACATACCACCGCGTCCAAGCTTACCGCCGTCTCCTGCAATATCAAATAAATAATCAGCCATTGCACGCTCTTGGCGAATCATCTTGGCATCAGGATTATCACGTGGGTTATCAGTGAAGACACCTTCTTGATCAGTTAAGATAATGTACAAATCAGCATTAACCATTGCGGCTGCCATCGCACCCAAGGTATCGTTATCGCCAAATTTAATCTCATCAATCGTGATGGTATCGTTCTCGTTGATAACAGGTAGTACGCGCCACTCTAATAACTGTGTCAGCGCACCCGTCGTATTAAGATAACGGCTACGATTAGACAAATCATCATGAGTTAGGAGTAGCTGCGAGCTTTGAATGCCATGCTGAATCAAAGCTGACCACCATGTTTCAATTAACCCCATTTGACCAATAGAAGCACAGGCTTGTAGTGCTGCTAGTTTCTTAGGACGTTCCTCAAGGTTCATACGTACCACACCTTCAGCAACGGCACCTGATGATACTAGCAGTACCTCAACGCCTTTTTTGTGCAGCTTAGCAATTTGCTTTGCCCACTCATATATGGCAGTACGATCCAGCCCTCGACCGTTATTGGTTAATAGTGATGAACCAATTTTGACAATAACGCGCTGAATATCAAAGTTGCGAGTTTGCTTAACAAATCTTGCTTCTTCCATCGTGTTTGCTATGTCATCTGCCATATAAACTCCTTTTTTCATATCAATTGATTGTAGGGATTAAATTCACAATTCAAGTATAACTGCTCAAGCATACTAGCTTAAGGAACGTACATTACCTCAACGCCATCGTCATCATCGTCGTCAAAATCAGACGCATCCAAGCCTTCACGCGCCGCTTTGCGAGCTGCACGATACGCTTCACGCTGTGCTTCAGTGTTAAGACGTACTTCAGCTTCCAAACGCTCGAAACGTTCTTTTTGTGCTTCAGCGAAGATAGGATCTTCTATTTCACGCTCACGCTCAAGTTCGATATCATTCATTAGATGATATTTGACCGCATCAACGCCTTCACCAGTTAGCGTTGCCGTACGGAAGACCATACCAGTCCAACCAAGCTCTGCGACGATATGAGTACAAAGCGCGTTCAAATCTTCATCATTAACCTGATCGATTTTGTTTAATACCAAAATCTGCGGCAAGTTGGCCAATTCAGGAGAAAAACGCTCAAGCTCGTTTAGGATAACGCGAGCATTTTCGACTGGATCGCTGCCATCAACAGGCTTAACATCAACTAAGTGTAGCAGACGACGCGTACGCGCAACATGCTTCAAGAAGCGAATACCAAGTCCTGCGCCTTCTGATGCACCTTCGATAAGACCAGGAATATCTGCCATCACAAATGAGCGATGACGACCAATATCGACCACACCCAAGTTTGGTACTAGGGTAGTAAACGGATAGTCAGCCACTTTTGGTCTAGCAGCAGAGACTTGACGGATAAAAGTCGATTTACCAGCATTAGGCAAACCAATCAAACCAACATCAGCCACCACTTTTAGCTCAAACTTAAGAACTTTTAGCTCACCTTCAAAACCTGACGTCGCTTTACGCGGTGCTTGGTTGGTCGAGCTTTTGAAATGGGTATTACCTAGACCACCATCACCACCTTTGGCAATCAGTAGTGTCTGGCCAATCTCAATCAAATCGCCCAATACTTCGTCTGTTTCGGTATCAACTACCGTGGTACCAACTGGTACTGGTAAATAAAGATCATCAGACCCTTTACCTGAACAGTTTCTACTATGGCCGTTCTCAGCACGCATGGCGTCATGACGACGCGTATAACGATAGTCAACTAGAGTGTTGGTGTTATCTTCTGCAATGACATATACATCTCCGCCCTTGCCGCCATCACCACCATCAGGTCCACCACGTGGGACATACTTCTCTCGGCGAAAACTGGCGATTCCGTTACCACCGTCACCTGCTTTTACCGTTACGACGGCTTCATCAATAAATCGCATCTTACGTTCCTTAATTCACAATCCAGTCTATAAACTGGTTACAACCAACGGTTGTATTTTGGGGTTTTGCTATGTTGTTGCGTCAAAATAAACACTGTATAAAGTCTACTTTTACTTAGTGCCCATTATGACAATAACACCCGATAATCAATCGGACTATCGGGTGTTTAAGTATGACAGTTAAAGTCTTACCAAGCTATTTAAAGTAGCATCTGCTATAGCGCCATTCTTATGACACGATAGCGCTACTATACTTGGTATGACGTTATTGCTCTACTGTATTTAGTAATCTATGCTGGAATCTGAGCGTAGCTGATTCCTGCCATTTGCGTCGCCAAACGCAATACCTGAGTACTATAACCTACTTCGTTGTCATACCAAACATATACGATGGCTTGGTTGTCAGTCAAAATAGTCGCTTGAGCATCGATAATACCAACATGAGTCGTACCAACGAAATCCGTTGATACCGCTTCTGTAGAATCTGTATAAGCAATCTGCGACTGCCAAGTGCTGCTGTTAGCCATTTTGCGTAAGAACTCATTCAACGCATCAGCGCTTGCTGGAGCAGCTTTCAGATTCACGTTCAAGATTGCTAGGCTGACGTTTGGTGTTGGTACACGAATAGCGTTACCCGTTAGCTTACCGTTTAGTTCTGGCAATGCTTTACCAACAGCTTTTGCAGCACCAGTACTGGTGATAACCATATTCATCACAGCACTACGACCACGGCGGTCTGCTTTATGATAATTATCAACCAAGTTCTGATCATTGGTAAATGAGTGAATAGTCTCTACATGACCATTTACAATACCGTACTCATCATTCAATACATTCAGCGTTGGCGTAATCGCATTGGTCGTACAGCTAGCAGCACTAACGATCGTATCATCACCAACGGTGTCATTGTTCACACCATAAACGACGTTTTTGATATCACCACCAGCAGGTGCGGTTAGCAACACTTTTTTCACACCAGTAGACTGTAAGTGCTTACCAAGGCCTGCTTCGTCTTTCCAGATACCTGTGTTATCGATAACAAGAGCATTGTCGATACCATAAGCAGTATAGTCGATTTCGCTTGGGTCTTTCGCATAGATAACTTGTACAAAACGACCGTTAACGATCATGCCGTTGTTATCGTCGTCAATGCTGATGCCGCCTAAGAATCTACCATGAATTGAGTCACGCTCAAGCAATGAGATGCGCTTAGCCAAGTCACCAGCAGCGGCTGGACGTACAACGATCGCTTTTAGTTGTAGACCTTTCGCGCTTGATGCTTGTGACAATAGCAGACGAGTCAAGATACGACCGATACGGCCAAAACCGTAAAGCACAACATCCGTCGCGCCATTTACAGCACCAGCGTTGTTGATAGACTGTAGAGCGGTTTGTAAGTCAGTGTCATTAGCAATCAGTTGACCAACATCGATACGAGTGGCTTGGATATCAGTGTTTTCTGAGATAACTTTTACCATCGCTAGAGTATCAGCGATATCGATAGCCTTGGCGCCATGATCGCGTAGTGCTACTTTTTGATGTAAAGCAAGTATTTGACCAACTGAGGTAGAGTCTAGCGTTTCGCCAAACAAAGTCACTTGTACGTCTTGCTTGTTATAGAGCTTGTTTAGTAGCCCCATAAGCTCAATCGCTTGTTGCTCTTGATTGTTGTAGTTGTTCAAGTGGTCTTGATGTAATTGGCGTAAGGTATCAGCGTTGCTCACGAGAAACATCCTTATGGTCAGTAATGTATGATCAATAAAATATGAAGAAGTGTAAAATAGATAGGTCGTGTATGCTCTAAATGGCGACTCTAATGTGATAATCAACCACTATCAATATGGGTTATTGACGCTAGAGTATTTGAATCGCCTAGATTTTAGCCTAAAACGCCTCATTTTGCCAGTGGTAACCGATTAGCTAGCGTGCATAATAGGTTTTACTCTCGTATATAGCTCTTATATACAGCTCTTATATATAGTTCTCATATACAGCTAGTAATAAAAACAAAGGCAGCTATATATGCTGCCTTATTCGAGACGTAATAAAATAATAATCGCTATAGGGCTTAATTAGTTAGAGCAGTAGATTTAGTTATAACGCTTATGGTGCTAGACTTACCGTTTGGTCGCTCTGCGACGTCAATGTAAACTCTTTTAAGTCATAACCTTGCTGCTGAGCAATTTGACGATATTTAGTATACGTTTCCTGACTGATATTTGGCGAACGTGCTAGTAGCCATAAGTATTTTTTGTCAGGCGTTCCTACTAGCGCAGTTTTATACTCCGCATCACGTGCCAGTACCCAATAGTCAGCACGGCCGACTGGAATCCAGCGAATCCACTTCGGCAAGAACGTCACTTTTAGTTTGCTGCCGCTTTCATCGACTGGCTTAGCCAAACCCTCTGCGATAATACCTGAGCCGTCCTCGCTCACACATTTATTAGTAACCGTGATTCCTGAGCCGTCCTCTTTTTGAGCATAGTTAGCGGTAACATCACCAGCACATTTACGTTGGAAATACATCGGCAAACGGCCGATTTCATACCAAGTACCTGCATAAGTGTTCAGATCTACGCTATCTACGGTAGTTGGGGTGCTTGCAGATTTATGAATAATATCGCTTGGCTTAACCGATAGTACATCAGTCGTGGTCTTCTCACTCATCGCATCATCAGACATTCCATTAGTTGCCGAGTTATTAGTCCCCATGTTCACTGGCGGCGTGGCCGCATAGGCTGAGAACGCTGCTAACGGTATAATAATCGCTAAAGCAATGCCTGTATGTTTGATCAGTCCATTCATAAATATACGCTCCGGTATTTCTTTGTAGGATGAATTATTTGTTGATGCATCACCGATTTGCTCAGCATCGATAGCCTGTTCAGAACCACTGTGTAGATTATCTATTTGATCCTCTAACAGTCCTGACATTAATGGCTCATCTTCATTCAGCTTTTGTGGCTGCTTATTTTGCGCTGACTTGTAGCCAGATGACTTGTAGCCACTAGCCACGTCATGATTGTCCTCATTGCTATTTTTTAGATCTTTGCTTATCTCATTGTTACTCATAGCTGACTCTTTTGCCCTAGGGCTTTTGTCGGCGCTTTTGTATCCAAAATAGCTGTCTTGCGAAGACGTGTCTTTTGCCAGATGGTGCGAATATTCGCCATTCGAGCTGTCGTGATTATAGCTAGCATCGTTACTAGCTTGGTTTGTCTGTTGCGTATCATCGCCATATTCATTGTCATTAAGCGATTGCTTAGGCTGCTGAAGTTGAGAACCAGCTGCCTGTGAATCAGTCCATGCTGACTCAGGTAACTTATTGGTTTTCATAGGAGTACCATTCTTAAATAGTGATTGTTAAAAACGCTGTATGTACGGCATCTATTTGGTCTCGTTTTCTAAAAGCCATTTGCTTTGGTATACATTATCTGTGCAAAACTTGACTCTACAAAAGCTTTTTTATTATTGTATTTTGAGCATTACTTTTGGTTAGTCACTTGTCTATAGAAATAAGATCAACGTATCGTAGATATGCAATATATATTAAGGACAACTGGACTATTAAAACAGTAGTGCAATGTAGGAAAACGCAACGGTTTGTAAGTAACTATGGGGTTTGAGTGTTGTTTGAACACATCATAACCACACAGTTACTTGCTGGATAACTAAGTTAAAAATCAGTTATTTGAACTTACTAAGCTTAATACGCACGTCTAATACGGGTCACATTCAGGCAAATGGAACTATAGATTGCCTATAGCTTTCTTGAGTCATGCGGATTATATAAACTGGCGGATTATATAAACTGACGAATGCCTGCCACACTGATACCGCCATACTGCAATGCTTGATTGAGCATAGCAGGCTCCAGCCCGCCTAACCCAATGACAGGCATATCAGCTAACTCTGCTAACTCCGACCATGCTTCCCAGCCAAGTGGTGTGTCATCAGGATGCGTTTGGGTGGCGAACACAGGCGATACGAAAGCACCGATCACTGGTGGTAGCCCATGTTTTATTCTTATGCTGGCAATTTTATTGGCTGCCGTTATGCTCGCGATGTCATGGCAGCTGACGATAAGCGGATGGTCTTTAGGTAACGACTGCGTGAGAGCTGTAGAACTGCCTACCTCATTGAAACACTGCATCAGTGTCGAGTGTGTCAAATGCTTGGCAACTATTCGCTGGCTAATCTCTGTCTCATTAGCGGTTAATGAGCCTTGCTCATTCAAAGGCTGCTCATTATCATTAGGTAAAATCGCTAAAATATCTGGACGTGCCGTCATCAATTGCTCAGCAAGATGTTTAGAATTTGCGTCCTTCAAGCGGATATATACCCACGATTCTGATGCTAGATTTTCTTGGTGATATTGTAGCCATGCTGCCGCTGCATCAGTATGTGCGCCAAAATGTGCCAGAGGATAAGTAATCGCTATCTTCGATGGGAGTTTCAACCATTCAAGGATTGTCTTGTTAGCAGCGGGTAGATGATACGCTCCTGCCAAAAGATATGGTTTGGTCACCCAAGTCAGTGCCTGCCCTTCTAAACCTTGTTCACAGTGTTTATGCTGCTCGTACTGCTCTGCTGTCAGCTCAATCTTATAAACCTGTAAGCTGACCTGCTTGTCGCCATAATCATGATGCAAACGCCCAAGCTTAACGATAGTATTATTATCAAGCAGGATACCCGTCTCTTCTGCCACTTCTCTTATCAATGCCTGCGCTGCTGACTCATTTGCTTCTATCTTTCCACCAACGAACTCGTAACGATTTCCTTGATGCTGAGTAGCATCTCGAAACCCAAGCAAATACTGATTTTTATAATGAATGACAGCCACTGCAACATTTACGATGCTGGGTTTGTTAGTTTTCGTCTTACCATCTGTCTTACTTTCCGGCTTGGTTTCTGATTGTTGATTTGACCCGTTCGACATACTTATATCCTTTATTTCGGTGTTTACTCTGATTATTTTTGATAATTTAATAGTTTTTATAGGCTAGATGATTCATTTAAATTTATTGCCTAACTTATTAATTTATATGGATAAAATATTCAACTAAGATATTTTATGACACTAAACTTAGATAAGTTTACATAATAACTGCATTTTATTTTATCAATTGCCTTGCAAATTTATCAAATCTAAATGATAATTATTATCGTTAAAAACAATTACGCTATGGTTAGCCAATTTTTTAAGCCACTTCTTCTCAAAAGGAATTTACTATGAGCATGGTCATCTCTCGTTATTTAAACTGTCGTGAAAACCGTCTACCTACTTTACAATCACAACATCTATTTGCACTGACTAAAGAGGTACGTATCGAGCATGAAGGCGAAGAGTATCGACTACGCCTAACTCGTAACAATCGCTTGATTCTAACCAAGTAACGTCTATTTCAGTGACACCTTTTTCAATACTTCTATAAAAAAACGCCTTCATTATGAGGCGTTTTTTTATAGGCTATCCAACTTAAAAATAATTTCAAAAGCTCTCTCAGTTAACATCGACTAGAAAGCAGTTGTCTTATTAATAAACGATTTAGAACTGCCAACTATAGACCACATCTACTGCATTTTCTGCTGCTGAGCTTGCTTCTACATAGATGCGGCGCGTCAATTGATAACGAACAGAAAGGCTGTTTTGCGCATTGAAAACACCCACGCCATAGCGAATGTACAAATCAGGGGTAACGTAACCTGTAACGTTGACATTGGTGTCCTCGCTACTACCTGAGGCATCGACTGTCAGACTTTGCAAGCCGAACGCTTGCCCGATTTGATTGGTCAGGCTACGAGTGCCACTCAGACCAAAGCTCAGTCCAGCGGCAGCCAGATTATTGGTCACTTGCGATTTAAACCCTTGCTCACTGATTTGCGTCGCGCTCTTATTATCGATGCGACCCGTCACCAATGCATTCATGGCTTGTTGCTGTGTCAGTCCTGCATTGTTAAAGACGATAATATTAGGGCTTTCAGTCGTTCCTTTGACACGCAGACCGACTGTTTTGCCATTAATCGTTTTGGCCGCTTCAATACTCAGACTCGGTTTCATCACGTCACCATTGAAACGAACTTGACCATAATTCAACTCTAGGCTTTGGCCAAAAGCATTGATATTGGTACGGCGTGAGACCTGCACAACACCTCTGGCACGCATGATACCTGTGCCATTCTGAGTCACATTAATCGCACCTGCCAACGGAATGACGGCGCCAAAACCACGGAAATTGATATCATCGCCCAAATCAACACCGATATCAGCATTGATTGACCAAGGTTTTGAGATAGCCAGTACTTCATCGATATTACCAATCAAACGGCGATCTAGTACGACTGCATCTTCAGTCTGAGTAATGATATCTTCGCTGGCTTCAGGCGGACGAATGGTCGCAGACGGCACACTGATTGCCCCTTTTATATCAACATAACGGTCGCCTGGGCGCACGATAATATCGATATCAGGATCAATTTCAGCAACCAGTAATGGCGGCTGAGTGATGACTAGGCCTTCACCGACAATACTCAACTTGGCTTGCAATTTTTGCTGCCAATTGACTGTCCCTGACAATTCGCCTTCACCTGTACCACTATTGAATGTGCCATCAATGGTCGCTTGTGTGCCGCGGATTTTGGCTGCCGCATTTACTTTGGACAAATTCACTGGCAAATCAAGCATGGCTATACGGCCGTCAGAGAGTTTTACGTCGCCATAGAACTGTGGTTTGGTTAAGGTGCCACCTAGGCCACCAGCCATTGTAACGTTACCTCTTAGGACGCGCATACCAGGGAAGAAAGGCTTAAATATCGCAAGATCAAGCTCGTTCAGCACCAATGCACCAGAGATTGGTTTAGGGTCTTTATAAGGATCGACGATCACCTCAGCATAGCCACGCGCCCCGCGTCCAGTATTGATATCAGTACGCAGCTTGATGCCCTTAGGCACAGACAGAGCAATGAGAGACACGCGCTTGTATGGCAAGGTCATTGATGTGCTTTCGCCGTCTTGAACAAGGCCTATCTTGCCATTGTCTGAGTATAGCGTGGTATTAATGGTTGGCGGACGACCACGTTGCCACCCAACGATTGCTTTACCATTAATCTTGCCATTCCAGTCAATATCTTCTGGCAAGAACACTGAGAATAACGACGTGTCTAAATTCTGCAACGCTACATTGACTTCACCTTGGTCTGGCGATGCCACTAGTTTTTCACGTAGACAGAGTTTGCCTGTTTGATCCGTGGCCTGCCAGCAGTGAGCGGCAAGCTGTACTTTTAGATCACGATTCTCACCACCTTGGTTGTAAGGTAAATTCACAATCAGCTGTGCAGGTTGCAATTGATTCAAAGTCGCATATTTAGATTTAATGCGGCCTTTTCCAATGACACCTGACCAGCTTAGCCTGTCTCGATCAAAACCACCTTTTAGCCTAGCGCCGACATCGAGTTGCTTATTGGCCACATTGAGATCGACCACATGAGCTTTTTCGGTACCATTAAAGGACACTTTAACACTATCGAAACTCTGACCAGCAGCATCTAGGCCTTCAGCCGTCACGATTAACTGGCTTGGGCTATTAGCCAAGTTAACAAGCTTGCCGCGTACACGGCCTTGACGCAATATAAAGCCAGGTAGCGCAAGTCGCTCACCGACCAAATCAATATAAATAGTAGGCAGTGCTTGACCAGCTGGTTGAGACAGCGTGGCACCGCCAGTGACTTTACCAGCCAGTTGGCTAGACAGCTGATCTAGACTGGTGATATTAATTTTAGTTTGTAGCTGCTTAGCGTTGCCGTTAGCGGTGACATAGTTGTCACCCCAACGCAGTACAAGGTTATTAGCGTTTAGGCTATCAATCAAAGCATTTACTTGCTTGTATTGTGCTTGGGCATCTTGGGTCTGAAGTTGTTTAAAGTAACTTGCTAAATCTTTAGGCAAACGCATTTTCGCTGATAGACTGCCTTTGGCACTCAGTTGCTGACCTTTCAGCATGCCATTTAGATTAACTTGTTTAATATTGACAATCTGCTGCGTGTCACTCCAGCGGCCATCTGTATCAATCGTACCAGTGATAAGGCTTGGAGTATCTTTTAGGAAGTAGCCAATGTTAAAACGATCCATCACCGCGTTGATATCCCATGCAACGCCTTGACGCACATCAACGGTACCGCTGGCATCGATACTACCTGCCGCACCCACATGACGGAAACGGTTGATACGGATCAACTGACTGTCACCACTGGCTTCTATATTTAGCTTACCTGCTGGCAATTGCTCGGCATCTAATATGCCGTTGAAATTTACGGCAAAGCGCTGCAATGTGCCTGCAGTGTTTTTGCTGTTTTTTGGCGCATTTTGCCATTCGCCACTGGTATTTAGATCGCCTGTGATTATCGCTGGATTATTGGGTAAGAAGTAACCCAAATTGAACTGGTCAAAACGACCATCTATATTCCAGCCGATATTTTTACGTAAGTCGATAACACCTTTCGCATCAACTGCGCCCGCTTCACCTTTATAGTTCAGCTTACGAATACTAATCAGCTTTGGCGTACCCGCAGCATCAATAGACAGACGACCTTGTGGTACATCTGCTGTATCAATCCGACCATCAAAACGCGCATCAAAGACTGACAGCTCACCACCTATGATATCGACACTGGCATCACCAGCACCGGTAATACCAATAGCACGATCTGCTTGCGTCGCATCGAGCTGCGCTTGCATGTCGGTATTGTTTAAAGTAATCACGTGACGTTGACCACTGACACCATTTTTAGTGATGTTTAGCAGTCGACCACGCGCGCTTATACTACCTGTTAGGCGCTCAAGCGGTAAATCGCTACGATATTTCTTAGGAAGTAAACCTTTGGTACTGGCGTCAATCTGCCATGTCAGTGGACGCTGCTTGCTCGCCAACTGAATCTGTCCTGTGCCGGATAAGTCTCCTACGATGCCATTATAATTAAGACGATTGATATCTATGACATCACCAGCCTTACGTATACGTAGATCATAGTTGCCTTTGGGGGCAGCATTTAGCTCATTGATAACGGCATTGGCATCGACTGATAGAGTCGAACCACGAACGATGACGTCCGCCTGACCACTAGGACTGTCGATATTGCCAATATTGGGGACGTTACGGCGGGTTAGGTTTTTCCAGTTAGCATCAATATACCAAGGCGCAACTTGCTTAGATTTGGCAGAAGTTTTACCGCGAACCATATTGGCATTGATGTGCTCACCATCACGCTGACGCAAATCTGCATCGATCTGTGTATTACCAGTACCATTCTGCTGCTGATAACGCAGTGACAGCCTACCGTTGAGGGTTTGCGGCGCATAAGCTTTGAAGTCAGTGTATTCATCAGGAATAGCACGACGAATATTAAAGTTGCTGCCCGTCGCACGCACTGTGGCCTCAAAGCTGTCTTTCCAATCTAAAATACCTTGTAACGCCAAACGTCCCGCTGGCACGTCAGCGTCCAAGCGATCTATACGTAGCTGACTGTTGGCAATAACGGCGCGGCCTTGGTAATGACCTGATGGAATGTCTTTGGCGGTCAATTCAGTATTGATACGCAATCGTATCTCAGAGATGACACCAGAAGCTGTGGCTGTACCGCTTTGTAGGCGAATGTTTTGGCTATCGGCGTAAGGGATAAGAATATCATCCCACTGTAGTTTTGCATCAAACGGCGCACCCGCATCTAACCCTTGTACTACAAAGTCGCCTTTCACATCGCTATCGTTATAACGACTGCGCACCTTACCAACAGTACGTTTTAGCGTTCCCGTTGCAGAGATATTCAATGGGTCGATATAGGCTTTTTCAAGGGCGCTGACTTCCGCAATCGCACTCAAATCTAGTGGATAGTCGCCCTGTAGGTCAATCTCTCCTTGTAAGGCACTAACTTTCACGATATCAGCATACTGCAAATCACCGCGGCCAACGGTTACCGTACTACCTACCCACGTCAAGTCACGCGCCGTAATGTCTTGAATAATGATAGGGTCTTTGGTTACTTGCTTATAAGTGATTTTCTTAATTTTTGCTTGGTCAAAACGCAAATTTACTGGCAACTTTAAGGTTTTATAATCGAACGGTTCACCAGTAGGTGGTTTTTTATTGATAATTTCTATAGTCTGAATGTCTGCATCGCTTAAATGCACTTCTTTTGCAAATACTGCACGCCAGCCTATTTTGACGTAGGCCTTATCTACTAATATCTCAAGATCTTCAGTCGCTTCAATATCGATATCAGTGACCCAAATACCATCGCGCAAGTTACCGCGTCCATATTTGAAATCAATACCTGTTTCAACACTAATTTTTTCTAATATAAACTTCGTACCAGCGTCCGTACCAGCCGCATAAAAGAATATGGCAAACATAATCGCCAGTACGATAAGCACCAATACCAGCAGTTTAAGCAGAAATGACAACGGATACCAACGCCTAACGGCACGGGCATCACGCTGTGCTGGATCTTCATCTGGAGCATTATTAGGCGGGGTATTTTCTGTCAGCATGACACTCAACTACGTTAAAAAATGAAGACCAGCAATCGGTACGATAAGTACTGATTAGAACATTTGGAGCTACTAAACATTTGGAGCTACTAAACATTTAGAGCGACTACATTAAGCGATTATAACGGTGAACCAATGAAGAAGTGCAGTCGTACTGGAATACTTTCCTCGGTCACGCCAGCAGCCACATCGACACGCACCATTCCTACAGGCGATGCCCAGCGGATACCGACACCAACGCCGACTTTTGTCTCAGTGTCAAAATCTTTGTCGTAGGCATTACCGACATCAGTGAAGAATGCGCCACGGAAACCTGGTTTAAATTCATAGTTATACTCAGCGCTACCGACCGCTAGCACCTGCCCGCCCGTCAGATAGCCTTTATCTAATGGTGACAAGCTCTCATAGTCATAACCACGGATACTCTGATCGCCACCTGCAAAGAAACGCAACTTATAAGGCACATCGTAAAAATCATCCGCCCAGATATAACCGGCATTGGCACTACCTAATACTTGATGTTTTTTGTCTTCGCCAAAGCTATAGATACCACTAACGCCTGCGCGAATAATCGCCATATCGGTATCACTGAATGCGCTATCAGTGCCAGCCTCGATTGAGTAGTACTGGCGCATGCCCTGCGTTGGGTTGGTAGCATTGTCAGTATCTGTTTTATTCATACCGTAGCCAAATAGCAGCGCGCGCTGTTTCGGACTTGAAGAGGTAAAGCGGATAGGCAGATCATCTAGTGCTGCCCCATCAACCCCTGTCTCAAGCTCATCCAAGCGATAACGCACAGAGTAGCTGCGATTCCAGCCAGTGTCACTACGAATGTTACGTGCCAAAGCCGCTTTTAGCGTTGTGGTTGATAGATCAAAGTTGCCTTCACCTTGATCAATTACCTCTTCTTCATAAGTCAAACGCCCATCTAACTTATCATTGAGCGGATGCTTCCATGGACGACTGGCATAGACAGCCACGTTTTTGCTGATTCTCGATACTTCCGTCTCAGCCCCTGCTTGATAGCCTTGACGGTTAATCAAGTTATAGTCTATTTTTGCAGTGGCGCGAACGCCTGTATCTGTTCCATAACCCAGACCAACTTGAGCATCACGTGGTTTATCCGCGTATACAAACACATATAAAGGTACTTTTTTGCTTTCTGCAACGTCTTGCGGCGTTTTACGTCCTGCTAGCGTTGGCGGTACAAAGTTTTCATCAGCGATCAGACTTTTTTCGTCGGGGAATATCTTTTGTGCGACATTGCTGATTGAGTCACTGATTTTGCCCAATAGATTATCGGCTTCCTGATCTTTTTCATCAAGCACGCGATCATTCGGCAAGCGGCTTAGTCGTTCTGCTTTTTGTCTGATGGCTTGCAGCTTATCAAGGGTAGCTTCATCAGCTTCAAAATCAATAGCAGCGATATCCGCTTCATTGACCGTTTCGCCACTGTTAGCACTCAGAGCATTATCGCTCTCTGCACCTATGTCGCTATTATCATTGACCGTATCTTCTTTACTAGCAGTCACATTTGAGGCGGCTGCACCATCATTGCTACTCAGATCTGCGACGCCATCATTGTCCACATTATTAATATCGTCATCTAATGTGCCGTTACCCTCGGTAGCAGCATTGTCAAACGCCAAGGTACCAGCTTCACTACTATCAGTTGGTGGTAGTATCGACTCGACGTTGACCGTATTAAAGTAACGAGTTGCCGATAGGTCATTACTGAACTTCGTAACTGCGGGACGATAAAACGGCTCACCCGGCGTAAAGCCATAGAGCTGTTGTAACAATGAAAGCTCTACTGGTAGCTTGTCAGGGTCTTGGGTCAGCGTATTGGTTTCTTTGTCGTAGGTAAAAAACACCACATCGTCAAACTCGTAACGATCACCCGTGTTGTAAACCAACGAGACATCCGCTTTGTTATCAGGCAAGATGATATCAACAGATTTATTCAGCCAATACTGGTCAAAGTAACCGTAGGTATTGCTCAAGGCCTCTAAAGCCGCTTTACTGCTCTTATAGACACGATGATTAAAAATATCACCTTCTTGCGGTGGCAAGTCTGCCTCAAGCGATGCAAACTCTTCTTGCTCACTGCCCTCACCGCGAATCTCAATAATACGGCTGTCTACCAGTACCGGCTCGCCTAGCTCTTCAATCACCACATTGACTGTATCGCGGTCAGGTTGGGTCAGACGCAGCTCAACCTCGTAGTAACCAACAGCTTTAGCAGCATTCTGTGCCGTCTCACGCAAACGTGGCAATGCCGCAGTAAAGTCAATAACCGACTGAACGGAAGTATCATCCAGTGCTGCTTTGATGTTTTTCATTGGCTGAATATCGTTGTCAGCCTCAACCAACTGAGCCTTACCATTAGGAGAGTCTTCAGCGGATACTTGCTCTAGATAAATAGTGGTTTCTACGTTTGGCAGAGCCACCACGCCACCGTCATTGAAAAAACGATTGTAGAGACGCGTCACGATATTACCTCTATTGCGTGCGCGTGGCCGTGATCTATTGGCTTGTTCGATACTTTGATCGACAGCCTGAGTATCATTCTGATAATCTGGTAGATAGTCATTCGGATTGATAATATCTGTCGTCGTACCTTCTACATTGGCAGGCACATTCGTACCAGCTATCACCTCATCACTACTATCATCAATCGTCAGGCTATTTTCATTCTTAACAGTAGCTTCATTACTAACAGCGCCACTTACCTCAATCGGACGTGACATCCCTTCAGCTGTGCTCGCCTGCTCTTGCGATGTTTCACTTCTACCCAACGTATCAAGGTTGTTAGGTGCTGGCAAGTTTGTTGCATCTAGCTCTGTATCTAGACCAATTGGCGATGTTGTGTCATCTAACATAGCGATTGGCGCATCAAAGTCACTGTCATTATTGCTAATATTGATACTGTCAATGTCTTGAGCGTTCTGCGCATCCATTGCCGCTAGCTCACGATCGATCTGCTCAGGGGTCATCATTTGATAACCCTGCTGCTGGATCTCGGTTGCTTGTTGCAATAGGTCATCATTAGAATAGTTTGATTGAGCATTATTGGGATTATATGAATTGCGTGGACTATCAGTGAAAGTCCCTAAACCTTGATAGTTGTTTTGAGAAGTTGTATTTTGTGAATTACTGCTCTGAGAAGATATGCTTTGAGCATTGGCATTTTGCGTCGTCGAGTTTTTAGAGCCTGACTTTGTCGAGTTAGGTCTCTTAATGCCCAAGCTCTGTTCGCTATAGTCGTCCAATACTGACTGATCGATGATGCCTTGCTCTACTGCTTTTTTTAGACGTAGCGCATCTAGAGCCATATCTAGCTGAGTGTCGTCATCTGACAATGTAGCTGACTGCTTTATAGACGCCTGATCATTCGCAGCTTGACTATTGTTGGTCTGGTTACTAAGCGTTTGATTTCTGTCAGTTTGGTCAGTAGCAGATGAGTTAGTGATAGCGGTATTGTTTACATTATTAATGGTATCTGCCATTGCTGCAGGTACTATACCGAAGAAACTGGTCGCAAGCGCAGTGCACAGTGCAGAGCGTCTGAAATTTTTACGCGGCGCTGCTGGATATGTACTTGGATTATTATTATCGTTTTGAATTATGGCTGTGTCACGCTGCATCATGAGACCCTTGCATGCTCGAGTTGAAGGCTGCTTTATCATCTTTACGTCCTATCAGCTCACGCGGCACAATCTTATCAACGATAACGATCGTCAAGTCTGACCGGTGAATAAACTTATAGCAGTTATCTTGAATTAATGGTTTACTACTTTAATTTTATGACTGGTTATCTATAGTGTCGGCTTTAGCAATGTATGTCTACTGCCTTGTAGGTCTACTAGCTTAGAGAAGGCTACTAGCTTATAGATAGCATTGACGGGTAGTAGCCTTTGTTTTCTCTACTATTTATACCCTAAAACGCAATCACATAAAATTTATAAATCATAACTTAGTTAAATATCGAATCATAGCATTGACTGCATGTATTTTCACCGAAGCCTTGCTATTATACGGCTTAATATTGATAAAACCTATGCTATATCTTGATATAGTTTTTAATAAAATTTACGATTACTCTCATAAAAAAATTGTCGTTCAGCGCCGCTATTTTCTCTATCAGTCGCGATTTATCTGTAGGAATGTCCATGTCCAACCAGTTTCAGTTATTCAAGCGCCGTCGTTTTAGCGCTATGTTTTTCACCCAGTTTTTGGGCGCATTCAATGACAATATTTTTAAGCAGGCGCTCATACTGGTGCTGACTTATACTGCCGCCAGTAAATTAGGCGTAGAGGTCAGCATCCTTAATAACTTGGCCGCCATGTTATTCATCCTGCCCTACTTTTTGTTTTCTGCTTTGGCAGGACAGATTGCTGATAAGTATGAAAAGTCAAAGCTCACGCAGTTTATCAAACTGCTTGAGCTGGTCATCATGGCTGTTGCCGCAGTCGGCTTTGTCTTTGAATGGTATGCACTGCTATTTGTCGCGTTGTTTTTGATGGGTACACATTCGACTTTCTTTGGACCGATTAAATACGCTTATTTGCCACAAGCGATGAAAGAAGATGAGTTGGTCGGCGCTAACGGCCTTTTTCAGATGGGTACTTCGCTGGCTATTTTGGTCGGTATGATTGTCGCTGGTATTTTGACTCAGCTATCGCAGTCACTGTATTGGATTAGTGCCACGGTGTTGGTTGTCGCTGTTTTGGGATATTTAGCCGCACGCTATATCCCTACTATGCCAGCGATGCAGCCTGACCTGAAGATTAACTGGAATATTATTACGACCAGCTTGGCCACTGTCCGTTACTTATACTCTTTGCCTTTTTTGTTCTTTATCATTCTTGGTAACAGCTGGTTTTGGTTTTATGGGGCGACGTTTTTGACCCAAGTGCCAGAGTTCAGCAAGGTGATTTTGCTTGGTGATGAGTCAGTCGTTATTTTCTTACTCACATTGTTTTCTGTTGGTGTGTCGATCGGTTCAGTGCTATGCAAAACATTGACCAAGAACAAAGTCAGCTTGCGTCTATTACCTTTCGGTATTGCTGGATTAAGTATCTTTGCTATTGATTTGTATTTTTCACTTTCAGGTTTAGATATAAATGTGAATAATGACACATTACTTGGCATCGGTGATTTGTTTAATATAAGTGGTAGCTGGCGGGTGTTTGCAGATTTATTTTTATTAGGGTTTAGTGGTGGTTTGTACATCGTACCGCTATATGCTTCTATGCAAGCCTACGCACCTAAGAGTCATCGAGCACGTATTGTTGGCGCAAATAACATTTTTAACGCGATATTTATGGTCACATCAGCGATTTTTGCGATTGTTATCTTAAATGTTTTAGGATTTACGCTGCCGCAGTTATTTTTGGTGACAGGGCTATTGAATATTGTGTTTGGCGCATTCTTATACATCAAACTCAATAAACATATTAAGCATGCCGTTATCCAAACCAACGATGGTATAGCGCCTTAAATAAGTTTGGCTCCATAGATATAGTCTAATGTTGGGCTGATGACTTCGTTGCTTTTATTGCTATAGCAACCTACGAACTATTTATAGGTTATTTATGGGCTACCTAGACAGTAATATTCGAGCCGATAATTTGGATTGTTTGTTATAGTAATACGTATTATGCCGTTGCATTTAGACGGTAACACACTTTATTTTATTGACAGTTTTTAACACCATCAGGAGTGAGTTATGACCCTGCGTCCTTTATCTAAAATTGACCAGTTGTTACTTGGGGTCGATAAGGCATTACGAGCTGTCGTGCCACATTCCAATCCAAGCACGCGTCCGTTGCCCGTCAGTAGCGATGAGATTCCTGAGCTGACCATCACAGAGGCGCGGCACGTCTCAGGTCTTATGCGTATTAATCATACAGGTGAAGTATGTGCGCAAGGTCTATACCATGGTCAAGCGTTTGCCGCGAAAGATAATGGTGTCAAACAAGCCATGCAACAATCGGCCGAAGAAGAAGTCGATCATTTGGTCTGGTGCGAGACTCGTCTAAGCGAACTTGGTAGCCATGCCAGCGTATTTACACCGCTTTGGTACGGTATGTCTTTTGGACTCGGTGCGGTAGCAGGTGCGATCTCAAATGAGTTTAGTCTAGGGTTTGTAGCGGAGACAGAAGCGCAGGTCAGCGAGCATCTACAGGATCATATCAAGCAGCTACCTGAACATGATCAGCGCTCAAAAGAAATACTGGCACAAATGGATAAAGAGGAGCTGCATCATCGCGAGCTAGCACTTGCAAGTGGCGGCGCTGCCCTGTCTCCGGCAGTACGTCGGACCATGCGATGGATGGCAAATCGCATGAAAGATACTGCTTATCACTTATAGCTTATAGCTTATAGCTTATGGTTACAGGTACTGTGGTTAGCTACTGTTGTCGATTTTCTTACTAATTAATAGCTGCACAGATTTACGTAGGTTTGCTTAATTCTAGCGATTAACAATCCTACCACAGATAGCGTAAAGCTTAATTTGCTACGGTATTAAAAATTTGTACGATTTTGCAGCAATGCGCTATTTATATTACCGTCCAATCAATGAATAACAACCAAATAAATTAAACAAGGTAACGATTTTTATGAAAGCGATTCTCTCTAGTAGCCACTCTATTAAGTCACCGAAGTTTGCAACGTTGACCGTCATGGCTGCAACCTGTGCCATGCTGTTATCTGCACCTGTGAATGCAGCAGAAACTGATGCCACTGCAACGGCTGTACCTAGTGCGATGGATTCAAGCAAACGTGTGATCCGTCTTGCTCGTCCTAATGCAGCTATCAGTCCTGCTCAAGCCAATGCCGCACAAACAAGCCTGCCAGCAACACCTGCGAGCAACAGCCAGCCGACTAATGCGCAAACAACTAACATGCAACTAAGCGGCACTCTGCAAAACAATGCATCTGTTAGCACTGCTCAACCTCAAACACCGCAAATGATGTCGCCTGCTGCTGCACCTGTCATGAACGGCACTACTCGTGTTTATGAGCCTGGTCCAATGACAGCTACTGGTATCGATCTGCGTAGCGGACAACTTCCGAATATTCCTACACCGCAAGTACAGCTCTCAGACATGAGCTTTGTTAAAACTGTACTAATTCCACAACAAAAAGGGCTAGGTACTGATAAGCTTGATGTCAGCTTATTAGATGACTTCATCGCTGACGTATCCCCTAACGCGCGCCACTATCCACCAAACTTCCCTAACCGCACACAGCGTCATTACACTCGTGAAAAAATCAAAGTATTAGCGGATTGGATCGAACCTTATGCTAAGTCGCCAAATGCTTCTTATGATGTGTTGCTTCGTGCTGCTAAGCTAAACGGTATGGGTCGTAACCTAGACTTGGGTTCAGACTACACGGTACGTGGTGGTCAGTATGTCGATCGCGCTATCAAGCTGCAACCTGATAGTGGTGAGGCTAACTTCCTATACGGTATGATGCTATCAGAGGGTGGCGGATTCAAAGAAGGTCAAAAGTATCTAGATCGCGCTGTCGCTCTAGGGTACACCGAAGCAGAACAAAGCTTGGCACAGTCAGATCTACTTAGTGACCGCCGTGCTAATGCGTTAGAACGCCTACGTCGTCTTGAAGGGCAATACCCTAACAATACTGTTATTCCTCAACAAATCAAACTCGTTGAAGAAGGCAAATTCTACATTTGGGATATTCCTGCCCCTGACATCAGTGTAAAACCAGGTGCTTAGAAATTTTATACTTGTTGAGATTAGCTATTGAGGGTTTGATTCATAAGATATTTGTTTAATAAAACCGTCACTAGGTCAAATCTCTAATAAATAATCTAAATCCAAGCTTTAAATACCAAGCGCTTTTGTTTTATCTCTATAAGACAAAAGCGCTTTTTTTCGACTAGTAGAAACACTTTCGTTTTAAAACATGCTTTTGTAGAACTGCAAATGAATAGTCTAACGTCAAAAGTTGCGCTACACTCATTATCAATTGCTACTTTCATCATTCATACTCTCATAACTACCGTTTATTGGACTGACTTATGACTTTCGCTGGCTTTAGCAAACAGACAGTAATGCATATTAATAAAAAAGCCTTGCCTATTACGTCACTTATGCTTTTGGCGGCAGCAGTATTGCTACCAGCATGTAGTACGGTGACGGTCGACAAACAAGCCTCGGCCAAGACCATCTCAGCACAGCGCGGCAATATCGTCACTGACAATGCGCTAAGCAGCGACACAGCATCTGCTTTATTATCAGCAGGACTGAATGAGCAAGCCTGTATGCAGCAATTTGACTTATGCTTGACTCAGCTCTCTGACAGTATGCTTAACAGGCACTATCGCCCTGCTTTGGCTATTTTTGCAGAACTGCACTATGCAAAAGCGCGTCAACTATCTGATTCGAAAAACTGTCGTAATGCGCTTACACGCCCGCCACTTGATCCGTATTACGCCAATGCGCCTTTAAGTGATGATGACGCCAAAACGCAGCAAAAAGAGACTGACCTGTGTTTAACCGATTATCAAGCAAGATTGTTTGATGCCGTCAAATACAGCTACACCTATCTGTTTTATGACAGCTTGACCCATGACTTTGAAGGTGCAGAGCAAAATAGCAATAGCCATCGTGCGCAAAACCGTATTCCGAATGACAATGATATCCAAACCCAAGATATTTATAACGCTGCTAGCAATGACGTTATTACTCAAATTTATCAATCGACTGAAAACGCCAATAAATTGATGGGTGATACAACAGTAGAGTATTTGCCGATAACTTCTACCAAGCGTGACAACACGGATGAAGCAGCAATTGCCAATCGACCTCCACTAAAGGGCAAAGCGACAGACCAAGTCAAAGTCATGAAAGTGACAGTAGATAACTATAACCTTGATATTTATTTGCCCAACGAAAACAACTATCTGCAAAACGCTCATAAACAAACTTCCGCTTTGGCAGACTTATCATCCACTTATGAGCTGCGACTATCTGGTCTCAATTCTGTGAGCAAACGCCCCGGTTTGGGCATCAGTTTGGTGGCGTCATTGGATGATCGCTATACCACCACGATCCGTCAATTGCTAGTCGCCTCATTATCTGGTCGGCTAACAAATGAGGATAAAAGCACGGACGACAGCGAGCCAAGCTCACGTATTTATCCCACGGGACATCTGCTATTGACTGGTCTGATTAAGCCAGACGGTAATAGCGTATTAGATGCGCTGAGCAGTCGTAAGCTTGATATTCATTTATACAATCCGTACCAAACTGAATCCGTCAATATCCTCAATGATAATTACCCACTGGCAGCCAACTTTTCGGCAGGATATGGCTTATGGTTATCAGAAAACCAGTTAGATGGTGTAGGTTATTTAAACTTGATTACTCGCCAACCAGATGCTCAGCTGCCCAAACTCTTCATGCTTGAGCCTTATGATCCTGATAAACGCGTGTTGATTATGTTGCATGGGTTGGCCTCTAGTCCGGCCACTTGGGTCAATCTGACCAACGATATTCTTAATGATGACAAGCTGCGTGATAACTACCAAGTTTGGCAAATATTCTATCCAACCAATCTGCCTATTTTAGAAAATCGCTATCAGATTCAGCAGCTAATCAACAGCACCTACCAGCAGACTGATCCTGATGGACAAAATCGTGCCAGTCAAAACAGTGTGATTATCAGTCACAGTATGGGTGCCATTATCGCTCGCATGATGCTGTCTGATGAAAATTTAGTCGATGATTTAGATAAACTTAACGACAAAGATATCCTCTCTAGCAATGAGAAGCAGCAAATCCGTAACGCGCTCAAAACGTCTTTTGGTGAAGATGAGTTAAAGGAAAGATTTGAGCTACAGGCATTGCCACAAGTAGACACCGCTGTTTTTCTATCTGCACCTTTCCGTGGTACCGATTATGCAGATCGTTGGTTTACCCGTGCACTACGCCGCATCGTTTACTTACCCGTAGGTCTGGTCAAGACATTCACTGATAACTTAGCGACTATTGCCACACAAGGCGATTTGGCACAAAACCCACTGGGCGCGTTATATTTGCAGAACGGTGCCAGCCAGTTAAGTGATAAGTCTTCTTTTATAGAGTTAACCAAAGACATCACTATGAATGAGCATATCACTTACCATTCAATCATTGCCAATAACGATGCCGATATCACTAAAGGACTGGCGCAAACGCAACCAAATGGTGCCAAGATTGATTTGTCTCAAGCGGTAGAAGACAACTCTGGAAATGAAACGGCGAGTGTTGATGTCAGTGACAATACTGAGACATCACAGCTACCACCCGAGCCACTTGTTGCTGCTGTGACAGTCAATGATGATATCAGTCAAGCACTGACCGAGCGTTTGTCAGATGGTATCGTTCCTTATAATAGCGCCCATCTCGATGGTGCTGCGTCTGAGACAATTATCAATGGCG
Source organism: Psychrobacter sp. 4Dc (assembly GCF_002836715.1). Lineage (GTDB taxonomy): Bacteria > Pseudomonadota > Gammaproteobacteria > Pseudomonadales > Moraxellaceae > Psychrobacter. The sequence continues at coordinate 37,332 of NZ_PJAT01000017.1, read as the reverse complement.
GTCATAGTATTCAGACCAATCCACAGACCATTTTGACGTTGCGAAGAATTTTGCACAAGCAGCTACAAGAATGATGTAGATTTTTGTTATTTCACGAGGTTTTTGGCGTATAAATCGTAACCTTTAAATATTAGTTATAGGTTTCAAATAAGCAGTATGTTCACGCGTACTACTTTGTTTTTAATAATATTAATTTTATTTTTCAATGTTTGAATTATGTTATTTTGATGACTCTTATGTCTGCAACTGACAGATTGGGTTGCTTGCGTGTATATCTAGGTGAGCGCATAATATATCTATAGCACATGACAGTAATATGTAAATTTATAAGGACATAAATTATTCAATTCAGCTAAACAGTGAGTCGCAAACTTAGCCACAATTTATGTCTAATGGAGCTAAGTCCACGTCACTGAGCTATTGCCCGTAATGCTTGCCACTTTGATCGATGGATAGTTACGGACAGTTACTTGAGCGTTGTATGGAAGTCAGCGCTATTCAGCTAACAGATGAGAGTAACCGTTTATGTTCGCTACATTTATGATTGACCAGCTCGATGCGCTGACGCTTGCGCGTATCCAATTCGCTTTTGTTATCTCGTTCCATATCGTCTTTCCTGCCTTTTCTATCGGACTTGCCAGCTGGCTTGCGGTGCTTGAATTCCGCTGGTTGAGAACTGGTGAACCTATCTATGCTGAAGTTTATAAGCACTGGGTCAAGATATTTGCCGTGGTCTTTGGTCTAGGTGTGGTATCGGGTGTGGTAATGTCTTACCAGTTCGGTACCAACTGGGCGGTGTTCTCAGATAAAGCCGGCAACGTCATAGGCCCACTACTCGCTTATGAAGTATTGACCGCGTTTTTCTTAGAAGCCTCTTTCTTAGGTATCATGCTATTTGGCTGGGGCCGCGTGAGCAAACGCATGCACTTTGCCTCGACTGCTATTGTCGCCATTGGCACACTGATATCAGCGACTTGGATTTTGTCAGCTAACAGCTTTATGCAAACCCCCCAAGGCTTTGTGATGGGTGCAGACGGCCTACTTTACCCAACCGACTGGCTTGAGATTATCTTCAATCCTTCATTCCCTTACCGTTTCGCACATATGGTGACAGCGGCATTCTTGACCACAGCCTTCGTTATTGGTGGTATCGGCGCTTACTATATCCAATCCAAAAAACACGCTGAGCACCGTGAGCATGGTCGTGTGATGCTCGGTATGGCAATGATTATGGCCATCTTTATGGCACCAGCACAGGTGTTGATTGGTGATGAGCATGGTCTCAATACCCTTGAGCATCAGCCAGCCAAAGTGGCTGCGATGGAAGGACTTTGGGAAGATGAGCGCGGGGCAGCACTACGTCTCTTTGCGATTCCTGATCAAGAAAATCAGACCAATAAATACGAAGTAAAAATCCCTTACGTGACAGGTTTAATCTTGACCCACTCGTTAGATGGTGAAGTTAAAGGGCTCAAAAACTGGGCACCTGAAGATCAACCACCTGTTATCATCGTGTTTTGGGCGTTTCGTATCATGGTTGGTATTGGCATGCTTATGGTACTGGTCGGCCTATTCAGTCTATACAAATACTTCAAAAAACAGCAGTTCAATACTGACAGTGTGTGGTTCCACCGTGCTTGGATGATGATGACTCCGCTTGGTTTTATCGCCTTATTATCAGGTTGGTTCGTAACCGAGACAGGACGTCAACCTTGGACAGTTTATGGGGTTATTCGTACTGCTGAAAGTATGTCTCCGCTTGCAGCACAGCAAGTAGCGACGACATTGATTGGCTTTATTGTACTGTACATATTCGTCTTTGGTGCAGGCAGTTTTTACATCTTGCGCTTGATTGCTCAAGGGCCGAAACCTTATACAGATCCTGCAGAAGATAATTTCTACGAGCACTCAGTGACCGAGAGCCAAGGCCGCGCGTTAAGTGGTGATAGTAATCCTGCTAAAGGTACTGAAGAAGGCTTAGATGAGCCTGCAAATGATGTCGATGATGGAGGATTACGCTAATGTTTAACTTCGGTGATGTATTAGATTTACCTCTTATTTGGGGCGGTTTGATTGCTTTGTCTGTCTTTGTCTATGTACTGCTTGATGGCTTTGATTTGGGCTGCGGTATTTTGTTCCCTTTTGCAGGCTCAGATAAAAACCGTAGCCGCATGATGAACTCTATCGCCCCATTTTGGGACGGTAACGAAACGTGGCTAGTCCTAGGTGGTGGTGGTTTATTCGCAGCATTCCCTGTTGCTTATGGCATCATCATGACAGGTCTATATTTGCCAGTAACTGCCATGTTGTTCGGTCTTATCATGCGCGGCGTAGCGTTTGAGTTTCGCTTTAAATCCTCTTCGCGCCGGCATGTATGGGATACCTTTTTCTTTGTCGGTTCAGTCGTTGCCACTTTCTCTCAAGGCATTATGCTTGGGGCGTTAGTGCAAGGGTTAGAAGCCAGTAACCGTCTATATACTGGTGGCCCATTTGATTGGCTCACACCCTTCTCAATAGTGTGCGGATTTGCCATGATTATCGGCTATGCCTTACTTGGTTCAACGTGGCTTATTATAAAAACAGAGCACACATTACAAGTATGGGCGCGCCAAGTTTCTAGATGGATGCTTACTGCGTTACTAGTAGCGATGGTTGTGGTCACAGCGTTTATGTACTTCTCAGACATCGATGCATTAGAAGGATGGTTTAGTTTCCCAGATTTATTATACCTCGCTCCTATGCCTATCATTGTCATGCTCTTATTCTTTATCATGCGTAAAGACTTAAAAACAGAGCGTGAGTATCGTCCATTCTTACTAACGGTTGCCTTATTTTTAATGGGTTATATTGGGGTTTGTTTCGCCCTATTCCCTTATATCGTACCGTATCAAATGACGATTTATGAAGCTGCTGCTGCCGATACTTCGTTATCATTCATGCTGATTGGCGCCTGTATTATGTTACCGATTATCTTGAGCTATACAGCATTTGCTTACTATACCTTCAAAGGTAAGTCTGATCACAATCCGATGTACTAGTCGCTAATCGCGGCGGGCAACGGATCAGCTAAAAAGGATGGCTATCATCGTTTACAGATGGTAGTCACACTTCATACGCTAATCAGGAGATCTCTATGAAAAAGTTCAGTAAAAAACAATTGCAATGGGCATGGTTCGTGGGTCTATATTTGGCAGGGTTCTTAGTGGTGTTTACCATTGCTCAGCTAATTAAACTGGCCATGGGTGTTTAGCGTAATTGCCTAATCATACGATTGAGTGCCAGTTAGTTAGCTAATAAATAGCTTGCTAGATGCTAAACTTGCATTTTTGTCTTGCCAATATACCTTTTAGACATGTCGTAAAAAATAATTCTATATGCATAAAAAAAGTAGCGTTGAATAATCGACGCTGCTTTTTATTTAACTGAAATTTATCAGTTTGGTTTACCTGCATGCTCGATATCATTCTGTTCGATAAACTCATTAACCTGTGTCAGACGCTCAGGTGTCCCCACATCTATCCAATTATCTGTCGTCACTTCAGCGGTAATCTGAAACTTTATCATTGCTTGCTTTAGTAGTGGTGCTAATGCAGCAGGTTGTCCTGATACCAGACCTTCTACCAATTTTGGTGACATTACGCTAATACCCGCAAAGGTATACTTATCTGCATCGCCCACTGGTTGTTCACTCGCTAGGCCATTATTAATCGCGAAATCGCCGCCATTATTGTGCTCTGGATTATCAATCAATAATAAGTGCGCGCGCTGATCCGCTCCCAATGTATAGTCTGTTAATTGAGAAAAATCATAGGTAGTCCAGACGTCAGAATTGACCAGGATAAACGGTTCATCCTTTAGTTTACCTGATTGTAATGCCTGAAAAATGCCGCCTGCAGTTTCAAGTGGCTCATCATCTTCTACTGACCAATGCAGCTTTACGCCATACTGTGAGCCGTCGCCTAAGGCGTCCATTAGCTTATCTGCCAACCATGAGGCATTGACCGTGATATCAGTAATGCCTGCTGATTTTAGTGCTTTAATATGCCATACAATAAGTGGCTGACCTGCGACTTCAACCAAAGGCTTGGGCGTCTCAAGCGTTAATGGACGTAGGCGTGTGCCCTTGCCCGCTGCCAAAATCATGGCTTGTGTAATCGTAGAGGTAGACATCTGCGCTCCTATCTTTATTATTTAAATTAATTTAGCTGAGCGTCATCTACGCTGAAGCAAACTTCTCTTTATAAGCAGGTAGCACTGCCTCTTGTAGCCATTGGTTAAACGGTATAATTGATTGCTTTAGTTCATCGTTGCCATGTTCAGCAAGCCAGTTTAATTCAATAATCAAATCGTGCATGACTTTAGGAATATCCGCCAAATAGCGGTCTTTGCCATCACGCTCAGACAAACGGATAAAAATCCCTAATACCTTTAAGTGACGTTGTACGCCTATGACATTTACATCGTTTTCAAACTGCACCGCGCTATCAGCAGTGGTTAGTGATTTTTGTTTTTGTAGCTGCCAAAAGTCATTAATCCATGTAGATATTTGGCTCTCTGGCCATTCAACATAAGCATCGCGGACTAACGACACTAAATCATAAGCATACGAACCAATAACAGCATCTTGAAAATCAATCACGCCCAACTGAGATTTATCTGCTTGATCTTGCATGAGGTTGCGGCTGTGATAATCACGATGTACCACCACTTGTGGCTGTCGCAAAATCTCATTCATTAACGCTGTTTTTAGGTTTCCCCAAACCTGCTCATCTAGCGCTATACCAATATAAGGCATAAACCATTCGCTAAATAAATCCATCTCGCGGTCTAATAGTGCTGTGTCATAATCTGGTAGCTGGTGTTGCGACTTTGCCGTTTCTACTGGTACCGTTTGTAGCGCGACTAGTGTCTGCATTGCTAGTTGATAGTAGTCATTGATTTGGTCTGCAGTGGCATCGACAAGCAAATGAGCAAATTCTACTGTGCCAAAATCTTGTAATACCAAGAATCCTTTTTCTACATTTTGTGCAGCCAGTGTCGGCACGTTGACAGCAGGTGCCATCAGCTTAGCCACACTGATAAACTGCAGCATCGCATCTTGCTCGTCAGCGGAGTCCATGACGATATAATGCTTGTTGGCGCTATTGTCTGTCTCTGATAGTTCGATACGATGATATCGGCGGGCACTAGCGTCACCAGGTAAGCTATCTAGACTAAAGGTTTGATCTAAAAATACTTGCTGTAACCATTGTTCTAATTGCTGTTGGCGGTTGTTATTTTCATCGATCATATCAGTCTCTAAAGTCGTTTTGTCAGTCATATTGGGCATCGCTGGTTAAATATAAGTCATAAATAATTAAAGTAGTGATAAGTCGGACAAATACTTGCTAAAATAGCGATATGTGTCGGTGCTCTACAAGCTGTCACAGACGTATTGCTATATCATTCAATACTTGATGTCGGATAGAATCGCTATCGCTACTTAAAAATCAGCATGGCTATATTATAAATTTTGGTAAATAGTGTAGCTGATTTGGTTTTTTTTGACTATGATTAGTCGTCATTATATGTAAAACATCCAAATTTTTGAGAATACATTAGTCATATTTTAGTCGCTCGTTCACTGCTTTATGTCGTTCGGTGATACCGCTACTAAACTCAGTCATGCAATCCAATAAGCTCTGCAATCATAGGTGTGCCCTTGTTATATTCTCCGCTTTACCAAAGCATCCGCTTGATCTTATTTGGTGCCTTAGGTTTATCTAGCCTAACTGTCAGTGCTGCCATTGGTGATGCCAATACGCAAAAAACTGAACCACTCACTACGGACAGTACAGGCAGCTATGCGTCTAATAGTGTGGCGACTGACGCCAATAGTATTAGTCGTACTCAAAGTAATGATGGCTATCAAGAAGCAGATATTCTAAATGATAGCTATCCAGACGATGCTAATTCTGCTAATACGAACAACGCTACTTTATTAAATGATACTGCGTTAGATAGCAGATTCTCTGAGAACAATGACCTAAATATTACAGAGATTAATGAGGCTGCTGACTCTGAAGCTTTTAGCAACGAAGTGTCTAATACTGCTAATCTAAATACAGAAACCAGCAACCAACCAATCAGTAATACACCAGATAGCAGTGCCTTTGTCCCTAAAGCGGTGACAACGGAAAATGGCAAGCTAGATCTTAATGATGAGAGTATTCAAGCCAGCTTAATGCGCTTAGCAGAGTTTTATGAGCTAACACCAGATACCGATGCGTCAACATTAAACAATGAGGCTGTCAGCACTGAGGCGGACAATTCTCATAATAATGCGATGCCTGCTGCACAGACGATTCCAAAGGTCGGTAGAGACTTACGTCTGTTGCCAAATGCCGTGGACAGTGCCCAGCGCTGTGAAGGTCAATGGGTATATCCGCAGAGTAACCCCAACTATCAACGCGCTGTAAACGAAGCTGGTACGGCAAACGGACAACCAGCACCAAATGTGGCTAGCGTTCCGAACAATCAAGCCCCTTTATTTACCGAGTCAGATTACGGTTATTACAACAATATTAATTATGCCGAGCTATCTGGCAATGTAAAAATTGACCAAGGCACTCAGCATATCGAAGCAGAAAAAGTCATGATTGACTTGAGCAATGGCGTTGCGGCTGCTCAAGGCAAAGTCATGTTTACAGATAATGCGACTGGACAGCGTACAAGCAACGTCTCTACAAACAATGCCGCTACAAATAATGGCCAAGCCAGCTTTAATGATAGAGCAGCACAAGGCGGCCTAATTGGCGTTGCAGACAGCTTAAATTACAATACTGAGACTGGTCAATCAACGGCCAATGATGTGGCATTTGCTAGTGTTGGACTACAAGCGCACGGCTATGCCAAACGCTTAAACAAACCTAACGAAAGTGAATACGAGCTGGATCAGGTGATGTTTAGTACCTGTCCACCTACCAACCGCAAATGGCAGTTTGAAGCCAAAAGTATCGATCTAAATACCGATACAGGACGCGGCGAAGCGTATAACACCACTTTCCGTGTGGCTGACATACCCGTATTTTATTTACCCTATTTTAATTTCCCTATAGACAATAGACGCAGCAGCGGCTTCTTATTACCGAGCGCGAGTGTCGGTAGTAAAAGCGGCCTTGAAGTTGACGTACCTTATTATTTTAATTTAGCGCCGAACTACGATGCCACCCTTAATACTCGCGTTTATACCAACCGTAACCCCATGCTCTCCGGTGAGTTTCGTTATCTAACTGAGGAGTACGGCGAAGGAATTTTTAACGGCTCTTATTTGCCCAATGATAAAAAATATGATGGCGAAGATCGTAGCAGCTTTTTTTACGATCATTATTGGTCATCTACCAGTATTCCGCGCTTAAGTGGCGACGCAAAATATAGCTATGTGTCAGATGCCGATTATCTCAACGACTTCGATACCTTGGGTTTGTCAGACAATACGTTAAACCTACCACGCCGTGCGCGGGTGAATTATTATAACGATTATGTCAATGGTGAATTAAAAGTCGAGACTTTCCAAACGCTCGATGCATTTAACAATAACGGACAGCCTTTACAAGATAAAGACAAGCCGTACTCGCGCTTGCCACAGCTTAAACTTGACTATCGTCTACCATGGGCAAAAAGCTTTGATATCACAGGCGTAAGTGACTCGGCTTATTTTAAAAAATCCATCGATGATGGCTATGAAAATGAAAAAAGTGGCACGCGTTTTTATAATAAATTAAGCGCCGTTTATCCGATGGAAAAATCTTGGGGCTATATCAAACCTAAGCTCAGCTTGCAGCATCTATATACGTCATATGATGAAGATAGTTTAGAAGATAATCAGCTTAGTGAAGAAGATGGCAGTCAGTCTGTGTTTGTTCCGCAAGCCAGTATCGATGCAGGTCTACACTTCTATCAAGCGGGCTCACCATTTGGTGCGTTTGACGATACGATGGGCGGCTATCGTTTACTTAGCCCACGCGTAAAATATACGTATTCACCGTATGAGAACCAAAACGACATTCCTAACTTTAATACGCGTATTGCCTCTATTAACTATGAGCAGCTGTTTTCGGACAGTTGGTTCTTAGGTCATGATCGTTTGCAGGATCTGCATTCTATTACGCCTGGCGTCAATTATCGTTACATCGATGCAACGGGTGTGACACGTTTTGATGGTAGCATTGCAGAACAGTTCTATCTAGATGATGGACGTGTAACACTTGACGACGATCAGCCTGTTTTTACCTCGTCTTCTTCAGGTATGGTATGGGATACCAGCACTCAGCCTTATAATAATTTTTGGGTTGATGTCAGCGGTGCCTTAACCAGTAATTATGATTTGAACTACATTACGACTGAACTTCGTTATCAGCCATCAGACAACAGCTTATTTAATGTGGGTTATGTTAAGCGTCAGCGTGATGATAATACCGATCAGTTGCCATTATCTGCGTTTACCGCTTCCGCTGTTTTCCCTATCAATAACAGCTGGCGTATATTGGCTCAGGGTCAGTACGATTATAATCGTAACAAGATGCTTGATTCACTCATCGGCGTTGATTACGAAGATTGCTGTTTCGGCTTTGCTGTTTATGGTCGCCGCTATTACAATGACCTAAACGTAAAAGACGAGCCAACACAAGCTATTATGGCAGAAGTTAGATTAAATGGTCTTGGCAGCGGTAGTAGCCGCTTGACACGATTGCTCGCTGATAAGATTTTGGGCTTTGAACCTGTACAGACGGCATGGAAAGACTAACCAGTTTTTTGCTAGATTAGAGTTATTTACGTAAATATTTATAAGACACTATTTAAACCCCTATTATGGGAAACGCTGTCGAATATTTTATTATTAAGGGTATCGGATAGAGTTGACCAACTACCATCCGATGCAATGACATTGATGAGGAGCATCATGAGATTTTTTTCTTTACGTCAGACTAGCAGAGCAGTATTGCTATCTATGGCAGGCCTTACGCTTACGTTAAGTGCCAACGCTGCTACTGTCAAACCTGCAGCAGCTCAAGCTTCTACTTCTGCTGCGCAAAGCTCAGTTGATCGCTTAACGCCAGCCAATAGCACAGACGGTATTATTGCCCTAGTTAATGAAAATGCTATTTTAAAAAGCGAACTGGTTGATGCTATCGAGCAAACTCAAGCACGTGCAAAAGCGGCTGGAGAGCCTATCGCAAACTCAGCACAACTACAGTCTGAGGTGTTAAACGCGCTTATTTTGCGTGAACTACAACTGTCTATGGTCAAACGTGCGGGACTGTCTGCCGATGAAGCAGAAATCAATCAACGTCTTGGTCAAATCGCTCAAGCTGAAGGCCTTAATAGCATTGCAGCATTGCAGCAACGTCTAGATGCAGCACAACCTGGTAGCTATGCCAATCTACGCGCCAAACTGATCGAAGAGGCTTCTATCCAAGCGCTACAGCAGCGTCAAATTACTCGCCGAGTACGTATTAGCGAGCAAGACATTGATGCATTTTTGGCCTCACCTGAAGCCAAACGTCTTAATCAAAGCGAATATCAAACCATTCACGTACGTGTTCCTTATATAGATGACTATAGTCGCCTATCAGCCGCTCAACGTGAAAAAGCATTAAAAGTCGCGCAAGCATTACGTACGCGTTTGCTTGAGCCAAATGTCAACGTCGCTGAGGCCGTTGCCGCTAGCCAAGGTAGCTATCCGATTCCACTACAAGGTGGAGATATGGGCTTCCACAAGGCAGCCTCTTTACCAACAGAGCTGTCTAGCAGAATTACCAAATTAGACGTTGGTACCGTAAGCGAGCCATTATTAACTCCTGAAGGTATTGATATCATCAAACTTGCTGATAAAAAAGCCAGTGACACGATGCTGATACCACAGTGGCATACTCGCCATATCTTAGTCAAAGTCGATGATCTACAAACTGACGCGCTTGCTGAACAAAAAATTAATGATCTATACGAGCAACTTCGTGGCGGCGCTGACTTTGCTAGCCTAGCCTCAACATATTCAGACGATCCAGGTTCTGCGGGACGTGGCGGTGACCTTGATTGGGTTAGCGAAGAAGATATGGTTGGTCCATTTGAAGCCACCATGAAAAATACAGCGGTTGGTGACTACTCTGCACCATTTAAGACAAAATTTGGTTGGCATATCCTAAAAGTCGACGGTAAGCGTGAGCAGGATATTAGCGAGCAATATCGTCGCAACATGGCACGTCAAGCACTGTATCAACGCCTAGCACCGCAAGCTCAAGAAGACTGGTTACAAGAGCTACGTGCTGGCGCTTATATTCAGATACTTGGCTGATATGTTGCAATAAGCTAATAGTATTAAGTTAGCTAGAATATTGAATCGATTTAAATAAAGAAGGGTATATGCAATGGCATATACCCTTCTTTATTTTGCGCAGTTAAATATTTAACTGGAGGCTTTAAAAAATCTCAAAGTTAAGCATTCTAAACTTTACCAAATCAAAATCCATACAAAGAAAAACCCCGAACCTAGGGCGATTGGTTCAGGGTTTCAATACTTCGTGTTATTGTTATTATCTCTCTTCCGTGCTGACTCATCCTAAGTCATTTAACAGTATTATATAAGACAGCGGGCTGACCTGTGCTTTTATTGATACTGTCTCAACACTACATCCATGCGTATCCTTGTGTTGATGGATGTATTATAGGCCAATGAATTTGGTGCCGATAGAAGCTAAAGACTCTATTTTGCGTAAGCATATGCTTACATTATCTCTATACATTACAGCTAATAAACGGCCTCTTTTATCAACCAAAACTGCGCTGTTCTTGTCTGTGCTCTTCTGACACTTTTTCGCCTTCTTTCTTGCCTTCTTCGATTTTGTTGTCAGTTTCTTGGATATCTTCTGCTTGTGCAGTAGGCGCATTGCCTTCTTGCTTGCTTGCCTCTTCTGGCTCATATTGCAAGGTAGTCATCACAGGGAAATGATCAGATCCTACGGATGGCATACGCTGAATATCAACTACCGTAAAGCAGGCACTATGAAAAATATGATCTAAAGCCCAACGCAGAAATGGGTATTTAACATGGAAGGTATTAATAAAATGTCGACCAATACGAGGATCTAACAGACCAGAAATACGTTGAAAGCGACGCGTGGTTTTTGACCATGCGACATCATTAAGATCACCTGCCAGTATCGCCGTTTGGTCGTTTTCTTTTATGTGTTTACCTACCATGAGCAGCTCAGCATCACGTGTGGTGGACTTATCAGCTTCAGTTGGACTAGGCGGCATGGGATGCAAGCAATATAACCAAATGACGCGGCCTCCTTGCAAACGCAATTGAGTATGTATAGACGGTATATCATCTATCATCAAATACTTAACTTCAGGATCAATTAGCTCAAGCTTAGAATACAAGTGCATGCCATATAGATTATCTAGTGGCACTTTCACGGTGTAGGGATAGTCAGACTCGACTTGCTGTAAGGCTTGCTCCCATTTCTTGTCACTCTCTAATGTAATTAAGATATCAGGCTGCTTTTGCTTAACCAAATCGACCAGCTTTTGCGTTTCGTCATTGGGTGTCAATACGTTTGATACCATGATTTTTATCTGATGCGCTTGCCCTTCTGGCTTATCTTTTGCCTTTTGAACTTCTTTTTTCCACAGCTTAGTATACGGCAGTACCATTCTCAACTGAAATGCTAACGTACCGCTCAATACAACAAACAATATCCACTGCCATAACTCCCACTCTGAGAAAAACACTAACATGCCAAACCAAGCGATAATACCAAGCACCATTATTTGAATACGTGGAAACTCAACACCGCGCACCCACCAGTTATCCAGCGGCAACCAGCCCCAGATTGTAACAAAGGCGATGAATCCTGCTAGACCTTGTAAGGCGTAATATAATAGTGAGAGATCCATAAGTAGGTACTAACCGTTGATTGAAATATTAATAGAGCCGATGATGTATATTGGTTAAGCTTTTGTTTGATAAGAAATATCGTGGTTGTAACTCACCTGACATTAAATAACTAACGTCGAGTAATTGTGTTTGAGACTTACTTTAGCATTTCAGAAGATTCTCGCCTACTGGTGAGTCTCAATTATGCGACAACTATCATAAAACGTTACAATATTGGCTCATTCAATATAATGAGTGCTTTATTAAACACCATATTTTTGAGGTCGTCAGATAGCCAAGTATTTCTTCAATAGTAATAACTTAAAGTTATAGTCGACATAGTTAATAGTGTATAGAAAACGACCAAATAATAGCCAAAACGCCTTGCTTTTTCGCGCCATTCACGGCATTGTTATCGGTTGACGATGCAACAAATAATTGTAAATAGGATTGAACTTCATGAGTGATTTAACAGTAGGTTTGGTAGGCTGGCGCGGTATGGTAGGGTCAGTATTGATACAACGTATACAGGAAGAAAATGACTTCAACGGTATTACACCCGTGTTTTTTTCTACCAGTAATGCTGGTGGTGATGCACCAAAATTCGATGGTATTGAAACCGGCCAACTAAAAGACGCTCATGATATTGACGCACTTGCTGCTTGTGATGTCGTGATTACTTGCCAAGGTGGTGACTATACGTCAAAAGTCCATCAACCACTACGTGATAGTGGTTGGAACGGCTATTGGGTTGATGCGGCAAGTACCTTACGCATGAAAGATGACAGCATCATCATTCTTGATCCAGTCAACCGTAATGTTATTGATAGTGCCCTAGCCAATGGCAAAAAAGACTTTATCGGTGGTAACTGTACCGTATCATTGATGCTGATGGCTATCGGTGAGCTGTTTAATAAAGGTTGGGTCGAATGGGTCAGCGCGATGACATATCAGGCTGCTAGTGGCTCTGGCGCAAACAACATGCGCGAGCTCATCAACGGTATGGGTGTGTTACGTGATGCCGTCCAAGACGAATTGGCTGACCCTGCTAGTGCTATTCTTGAGATTGATAAAAAAATCGCTCAGACTCAGCGCTCAGCAGACTTCCCTACACAATACTTCGGTGTACCATTGGCAGGTAGCTTGATTCCTTATATCGATGTGCAGCTAGAAAACAAACAGTCAAAAGAGGAATGGAAAGGCGGCGTCGAGACCAATAAGATTTTGGGTAACGATGAAGCCAGTACGATTCCTATCGATGGTATGTGTGTACGCGTCGGGGCTATGCGCTGTCATGCGCAAGGCCTAACGATCAAGCTGAAAAAAGACATTCCGCTAGAAGAAATCGAAGCTGCACTCAAAAATAGTGGTAACGAATGGTTGGACTTGGTCGAAGATGACAAAGAAGCTACCATGAACCGCCTAACGCCAGTAGCCGTGACTGGGACCCTAACCGTTGCGCTAGGTCGCTTACGTAAGTTGAATATGGGCCCTGAGTATCTAGGCGCATTTACCGTTGGTGATCAGTTGTTATGGGGCGCAGCAGAACCATTACGTCGCATGCTTAATATCATCCGTGAGCAAAACGTCTAACTCAGATACCTTAAATAAAGCACAAAAAAGACAGCGATTGCTGTCTTTTTTTATGGGCTGATTACTAGTTAGGTTGATACGCAATCATCACCTCATTACGACGTAAAAATGGTAGCGTCCAAGGTGGGTTATAACGGGCCAATTCAGGCTCGCCTATAGGCGTCAAATTCTGGTCTTGCATCCATGTTTGCAGCGCTTCGGTTTTTTCCGCTACTTTATCCTCTCCTGCGAGCCAAGAGAACTTAATCACACCGTACGTCTGTGCAGGCACTTCTATAATCTCAACGTTTGGATTGTTTGGCTTAGGCAGTGTTTGCATCGTATATTTACTAGGCATCGTAAATTGCACGCGCCACTTACCATCGTCTTGTTGCATACTGACTGGTGCTGTCATGGCAATTTTTTGTGGCTCATTATCACTTTCTTTGTTATTAGCTTGCATCGTGACAGGTGCCGTCATACTGATTTTACTACTGTCTCCACTTGGTGCTGTGTTATTACCAAAAATATAGTCCGCTAAAACTTTAAACCCTTCACGACTTGCTGAGTCTTGGTCACCACTCACCCACGTTTGCGCCACTAGCTGCTCATCATAACGACGCAGCTCAAAATCATCTACTTGGGTCAATACTGTGTATTTCGGCTCTTCGGTAGCCATAGCCCCTCCTGATATCAATAATAAACCACTCAATAATAAGCAAGCTGTCTTTTTCATGTTATGTCTCCAGCATCTAAAAACATGGTGTGACAATGATTATTACCTCACCTGTATAACTTCTACTGTATCAATAGACCTTTAGTATTGTCTGTGTCTTTTGGCGTGCTATCTGTATTTTTTGGTTATGAAAAAGGGATGTCAAATAAAATCCCTAAAGAACATATTAACTATGTATCGATACCACTAAATATCCATGTCCAAAAAAACCGCTAACAATGCTATAATTAGCGCCATTTTCATAGCTTAAATAGCGGTTATCATATGCAATTTGTCTTACATAAAACGGCCAGCGGTGCAACGCGTGCACGCCGTGGTACGGTTCATCTCAATCATGGCGACGTGCAAACGCCTGCTTTTATGCCAGTTGGTACTTATGGCACGGTCAAAGGCATGCTGCCACGTGATATCGAAGCCATCGGTGCTGATATTATTTTGGGCAATACCTTCCATCTCTGGTTACGTCCGGGTACTGAAGTCATTGATAAATTCGGTGGCTTACATAAGTTTATGCATTGGGACAAGCCTATCTTGACCGATTCGGGCGGTTTCCAAGTATTCAGCCTCGGCGCAATGCGTAAAATTACCGAAGAAGGCGTAAATTTTAAATCTCCTATCGATGGCGCAAAGGTATTTCTCTCACCAGAAAAATCTATGCAGATTCAGTACAGCTTGAACTCAGACATCGTCATGCAGTTCGATGAGTGTACGCCTTATCCAGCCACCCATGATGAAGCGAAAAAGTCGTTAGAGCTATCATTACGTTGGGGACAGCGCTGTATCGATGAGCACAACAGACTGGGCAGCACCAACGCATTGTTCGGTATCGTGCAAGGCAGTATGTATCCTGATTTGCGTCAGCAGTCACTTGAAGGCCTGTTAGAGATCGGCTTCGATGGTTATGCTATTGGCGGTCTTTCGGTTGGCGAGCCTAAAGAAGAGATGATAGATGTCCTAGACTACCTGCCTGACGATATGCCAGCAGATAAACCGCGCTATCTTATGGGTGTTGGTAAGCCTGAGGATTTAGTTGAAGGCGTACGTCGCGGTGTGGATATGTTCGACTGCGTGATGCCAACGCGTAACGCGCGTAATGGCCATTACTTTGTGACGGGCGATGCAGATAATGCTGGCGTGGTACGTATTCGTAATAGCCAATATCGCAATGATGAAGGTCCATTAGATCCTGAGTGCGACTGCTATACTTGCCAAAACTTTAGCCGTGCTTATCTGTACCATCTTAATAAGTGTAAAGAGATGCTAGGTGCTCAGTTAGCGACTATTCATAATTTACGCTATTACCAACGTTTGATGCAGGGTATTAGAGATGCTATCGAGCAAGATAAATTTGATGAGTTTGTCAGCGAGTTTTATGCTAAACGCGGTCAAACGGTTCCTGAGTTAAACTTGCGCTAATCCTGTTTAACATTCACGACTGTGTAACGAATCTGTTGAAATAAAAAAGGGCTTAAGAATAATCTTAAGCCCTTTTTCTGTGCTGCTTTTATTATTTAATGATTATCAACTAATGATTAATATAGTGTCAATCTTGACTACTATCCCATCAATGACGTCACAAATACTACAATAACAGCGATTGGTGCGATGAATTTCGCAACGATTTGCCACAGCTGCCATGTACCATTAGATAAACCAAGCTCTTGCTGAATGTTACGTTGATCCATTTTCCAACCAACAAATACAATTGCAGCCAGACCTGTTAGAGGCAATAGGAACTTACTAGTAAGCTTATCTAATGCATCAAAGATACCATTACCCATGATAGTAAATTCAGACCATAGGTTGAACGATAGCAGTGCTGCAATACCTAACAACCAGATTACTGTACTTGCCACGATAGTCGATACAGTACGACTCATCGATGTACGCTCTTCTAATAACTCAACGGTTGGCTCAAGTAACGAGATAGATGAGGTAATAGCGGCAAAGGTAATAAGTAAGAAGAACAATGCGCCAATGATAGTACCCGCACCCATACTACCGAAAGCAATTGGCAAGCTTACAAAGATAAGACCAGGACCTGATGCAGGATCTAGACCATTGCTAAAGATGATTGGGAAGATGGCAAGACCAGCAGCCAACGCAATAACCGTATCCAAAATAACAACGGTACGTGCTGTTTTTAGCAAGTTCACTTCACGGCCCAAATACGAGCCATATGCGACCATGATACCCATACCAATTGATAGGGTAAAGAATGCATGACCTAATGCTGCAAGCATAACATCAGCCGTTAGTTTGCTAAGATCTGGCGTAAATAGGTAAGCAACTGCTTCACCAAATCCACCGTTCATCACGTTATAACCAACGATAACGAACAGAATCACACCCAATAATGGCATCAAAATCTTAGCTGTTTTTTCGATACCACTTGTCACACCAATACCAACGATGACAGCGGTTAAAATCATAAATACCGTATGCCAGATCGTCAATGTACCAGCTGATGCAAGCATAGCATCAAAGGTTGCCGCAACAGAATCACTGTCTTGACCAGCAAAGCTACCTGTTGCAACTTTAGTGATATAATTAAGCGCCCAACCACCGATCACACTATAGAATGATAGAATTAAGAAGCCGCCTAAGATACCAGTAGCACCAACGATGCCCCAGCTACGTGACTTACCTTCAGTCGCTGCTACGTCTGAAAAAGTATTGACTGGGTTTTTTTGACCACGTCGACCAATTAACCATTCAGCAACTAATATCGGAAAACCGACCAGCGCGATACAGAACAAATAAGCAATAACGAAAGCTGAACCACCGCTTTCGCCAACCATGTATGGAAATTTCCATATGTTTCCTAAACCAACTGCTGAGCCTACTGCTGCCAATACGAAGCCAAAGCTTGAGCTCCATTGGGCATGTTCTTGTTTATTGATAGCCATTTTTTCCGTCCTCGTGCTTCAATTAACGTTACTGATAATCTTCCTTGATCAACATAAATAGTCGGCCTTACCGTTGAACTATTTAGTAAACGCTTCAATGTGAAACGCCCAGCAACATTAAGAAAGAATTGATTACAATATCGTAAACGCTCAGTTTCTGCTAAGCGACCAAAAAAGTCAAGTGCTCATAAATATAAAAAGCCATAACAAATAGTTATGGCTTTCATCTAATTCGCATTCATTCTATAAGAATTTAGCTTATTAAAAGTATTTAACTCATCATTAATCGAGTTGTTTTTTTTAGCGGACAACACCGCGGCTGCTATTTTGCAAAGAATCAATAAGTAGCTGAATTTTTGGCTCTTTAGCCAATAGCTCATTATGTAAGACTTCCAACGCTTGTGCAGTGGTCAAACCTGATCTGAAAATCGTACGATACGCTTGACGTAAGACATTAATAGTTTCTTTTGACCAACCTTTACGGCGCATACCTTCGATATTGAGTCCATGAGCCTTTGCTGGATTGCCAGATACCATCGTAAATGCAGCCACATCTTTTAAAATAAGGCTTGCTCCGCCAATCAAGCTATAGTCATCTACTGTACAAAACTGATGAATACCTGAGTTACCACCGATGATGGTATGGTCGCCGATAGTCACATGTCCCGCCACACCGACATTGTTAGCCAGTACGTTATGATCGCCAATAACACAATCGTGTGCAACATGGGTGTTTACCATCAGTAGATTATGACTGCCGATTTTAGTCAGCTCACCGTCTTGCGCTGTACCGCGATGTAAGCTGCAGGCTTCACGAATCGTATTGTGATCGCCGATTTCAAGCCAAGTATGCTCACCTGCATATTTCAAATCTTGAGGATCTTCACCGATACTCGCAAACTGATAAAACTCATTGTGTTGACCAATACGAGTCAGCTTAGTCACAACCACATGTCTATGCAAAACCGTATGCGCACCAATTGATACTTCATCACCAACGATACAATAGGGCCCGATGATAGCAGTCTCGTCAATCTGCGCGGACGGTGAGATGAGTGCTGTAGGATGAATCTGACTCATAAGATGGGCCCTTGTATCATTTGATGCGAGTAAATAATAAAAAAGTATCGCTATTTCAGTGTTACTAACGAAGCTAATACCAGTTATGTTGTTGAATTTACATATAGCTATTTATTGCAGTGGTAGTGAGCGGTTTCAATATTGCTCTTTGTACAGTATGGCTTATTAAAAACTTAAGCACCCTTCACGTTAGCAGGTTTTTGCTGCTCTTGACGTGCAATCATAATTTGCGCACTAGCCGCCAATTCATCTTCGACATGGACAGTACAATCAAACTTATAGATACCATGTCTTTGCATCACAGTTTTTGCGCGAATGATAAGCTGATCACCAGGAATCACACGGCGTTTAAAACGGACTTTATCCACACCTGCAAATAGATAGAGGTAACCGTCTTCTGCTGTCAGTCCTGCACTGATAAAACCAAGCACTCCTGATACCTGGGCCATCGACTCTACCATCAATACCCCTGGCATAATTGGCTCATCAGGAAAGTGACCGTTAAAAAACTCTTCATTAATAGTCACGTTTTTGATACCAGTAATACACTCACCTGGCGTACAAGCTACAATACGATCTACCAGCATAAAAGGATAACGATGCGGTAAGTAATGCTTAATCGTATGATACATCAATGGTAGCGTAAGACCTTGCTCAGCCAAGCTTTTAACGTCTTCATCAGTTGGGATATCTATATTGTTATTGCTCATAATGACGCTTCCTTGCTGTGTTTTGAATATCTATCATTTGTTTGTGTTTGTATTAGTTACTGCCCAGCTGACGAAAACGTACAGCCGCACGTCGCCAATTAGCAGTCGGCATTGCAGCAGTACCAGATGAATATGAGCCAGCGGTTTTAATGGATTTGGTTACCATGGTCATGCCGGACAAAACAACATCGTCTGTAATCTCGATATGCCCTGTGATACCGACAGCGCCGCCTATTATACAGCGCTTACCTATCGTAGTACTACCCGCAATACCCGTTTGAGCAGCAATAGCAGTACCGTCACCAATACGGACGTTATGGGCAACTTGTACCAAATTATCAATAATCACGTGATTACCAATAACAGTATCATCAATAGCGCCACGATCGATACACGTCTGGCTACCAACTCGTACATAATCACCAATAATGACACGGCCTAACTGGGCAATGCGCTCCCAACCTGTGTTACTAGGATCTTTAGTCGGGGCAAACCCGAACCCTTCAGATCCGATGCTTACCCCTGCATGCAATCTAACGTAATTACCAATGACACACTCAGGCCCGACAACGACTTGCGACTTAACCACACAATCGGTACCGATACTGGTATTGGCCTCAACCACAACATGAGCATCGAGTGAGCTACGCGCCCCTATTTGCACATTGTCACTAATCACACAAAAAGGGCCGATATTGACTTGCTCGCCAATAACAGCACTGTCTGCAATCACAGCACTAGGATGAATCCCGTTAGATAAAGAATGACGTGCAAACAGCTGACTGGCACTGGCATAAGCCAAATATGGATTTGAGACGACTAGCGCTATCGCTGAGGTAGGCACTTGGTCACGATATGCTTCCGTTACCAACACCGCGCCTGCGTCACTGCTAGCCAAGCTAGAGATATAGTGAGGATCTGCCAAAAAGCTTAACTGCTGCTGACTGGCTGTCGTCAAACTACCGACGCTACTGAATGGTTGACACAATTGCTCAGTATCAATCTCAGCCTTATTAATAATAGGCTGACGCTGCTCAATTCGAGTAATGAGTTGCTCAATCGTTATCATAATGACTATTAATAAAATATGGTTATAAATGAAACGGTCGCCAAAATAACAATGCGTTTTGACGACCTACTAAGCTCTAATGATATTTCCGTCTATTTGAGACAATCTCTAAAACTACTCAAATAGATGAGAATGATGTCATTAATTTAGAATGTATTACCAATCTGGAACTGGACTTTTTCAGTCTCATCGCCTTCTTTGTCACCAAATGGTACCGCGTAGCTAAGTGAGATTGGACCAATTGGCGTATACCAAGTGACACCTAAACCCGCACTAAAGCGGAATTTATTATCTTGAGTTAATAGTGGAACACCGGTATCTCTATCTGGATTTGTCGTATCTGGATCAATAAAGGTACGATCTTCTTTATCCGTGGTATCAAATACCTGACCACCTTCAGCAAATAGTACTGGACGTACTTGGTCTGCCCAATCGCCTTTAAACGGCATCGGTAAAATCAATTCGGTACCAAAAGTAACTAACGCATTACCACCTACTTTTTCGTCCTTATAACGAACACTATCATTGATGGCATCATTATAGCTTTGCGACTTAGGACCCAATCTTGATGATTTATAACCACGAACCGAACCATAACCACCAGCATAGAAGTTTTCATAGAATGGCAAATCATTACCATAGCCAAGCTTGGTATAACCACGCGCGATCACGTCTTTATAAATAGGGTAATATATATTGCCGCTATAAGTTAGCTTCTGGTAATTAGCATCACCAAGACCAATGGTCGCATCGACCGTATGGCTCATGCCTTTATTTGGAAATACAGGGCGATCTAAGGTGCTATAATCCCAGCCCAGTAATAAGTTGTAGGTCTGATAATCGTTTTTAAAGCCAGTACGTTCAACATCCGTGAACTTCTCGAATGTACCGCCGCCATCAATAATCTGCTGCACGTTGGACACACCAAGACGGCTACCACCGCGCACGGTTGTCTTATCAACGTTTAAGCCTGCGCTCACACGTTTGGTTTCATCAACAGGATAGCTGTAGTTCAGCGTGGCACCATAAGCGTCGGTGACATATTTACTAACGTTTCTGTCGTCGTATTTGGTTTCGCGATAATATGCGCTGACACCTTGCGACACACCGTTTTCGGTAAAGTACGGATCGGTATAACCTAAGCTGTAAGAATCGCGCGTTTCTGAACGTGATAGCGCTGCTTTCACGCGGTTACCCGTACCCATAAAGTTATTTTGGGTTAAATCCAACTGGAAAGTCACACCGCCACTTTGCGAGTAACCAGCAGCAATCGTTGAGCTGCCAGAAGGCTGCTCTTCGACCGTATAGTTGACATCAACTTGGTCTGGCTGGTTGGGCACAGGCTTAACGTCGACAGTGACATTTTTAAAAAAGCCAGTACGCATCAAACGCGTGCGTGACAGTTGAATTTTGTCATTGGACGATAGCGTACCTTCTAACTGACGCATTTCACGGCGCAATACTTCATCTTGAGTTTTTAAGTTACCCGTAAAGTTGATACGGCGCACATAAATAGGACGCGCAGGGTCGATATAGTAATCGACATCGACCATTTTAGTATCGTCATTGATACGTGGTACTGGTCTGATTTGAGCTAGATAATAGCCTTCGTTACCATAGCGTCTTTTGAGAGAAGCAGTGGTTTCGTCTAGTTTTGCTTGCGAGTACTTTTCATTAGATGCAAAGCTCACCAGCTCTTTTAGCTCACTATTTTCAAAGGTAGGTTTACCTAAAAAGTTTACTTCGCCAAACTGGTATTGTTCGCCTTCGCTTAAGCTAACTTCGATAAACACACTACTTTTATCTTCGCTGATGTTCAATACGGCATTATCAACTGAAAAACGCACATAACCATCGTTTTGATATAGCGCCTTTAAACTCTCTAGACTGGCGGCCAGTTTTTCTTGAGCGTATCGATCAGACTTAGATAATAGACGTGTCCATGAAGATTCTTTTACCGCGAAAACGTCTTTAATCTCTTCATCACTAAAGTGCTTATTACCAATAATGTTGATATCGACAACTTTAGCAGGCTTGCCTTCTACAAAGCGCACGTCAAGTTTTACGCGGTTACCATCAAGTACCGTTTGATCTACTTCGATATTACTATTGTAGTAACCTTGGCTAACGTATTGCTGTTGTAGCTCATTAGCCACGCCTTGCAAAGTAGACTGCTTAAGTACGTCACCAGCAGAAAGACCAGCATTCTTCAATCCCTGCTCAAGTCCTTCTTTTGGAATGAGCTTGTTACCTTCGAAAGTAACTTCAGCGATCGTTGGACGCTCAATGACGTCAAACCTTAGCTTACCACCTTCGACACGGCTTTGAATATCAGCAAAGTTCTCAGTTGCATATAGCGCCTTAATACTGGCAGCTAAGCTACTATCATTCACCGTATCGCCTACCGTAACAGGTAAGACCGGATAGAGGCTATCAGGGGTTAGGCGTTGTAGGCCGTTAAAACCAATATCAGTTACTACAAATTCTGCAGCCTGTACTGGCATACTCATCATCGCTACAACTAACGGCAACCCAGCCGCGCTCATAATTAAAGGCGTACGCATAAACACTATCCGTCAATAAAAAAATTGCTTAAGTTAAGTTAAAAGGCACGTATTGTCTAACCCGTGCGCATAAGGTTATAAACCCATGCAAGGGTAACTCAGAACACTTTATATAAATTGCATCACAAAATAAACTAAAAATTACGATTAGTACAGAGGCTGCGACACAGAGTAGCATTCCTATCATAACAATAATCAGCTTATAATAGGCGTAAAACCATTAGTATATCGTGCTTTATCAGCCATATTGCTCATCAGTTGATCAAAATAGTCGGCTGATGTCATTACCAATTGCTAACACCATGAAACCTGCCAGCAAGAGTAAACCGATATTTAGACCGACCATTTGCACACCTTCAGACAATGGCTTGCCGCGAATCAACTCAATAAAGTGATATACAATATGACCACCATCTAATACTGGAATCGGCAAAAGGTTTAAGACGGCAAGACTCAGGCTAATCAGCGCCGCTGTCGATAATACCATTTGCCAACTGATATCAAAGCTTTGTTTGGCGACTTTGGCAATGGTAATTGGCCCTGATAGATTGTCTAAACCAATCATACCTGACAGCATTTTTCCCATCGAGCTTACCGTCATTACTGCTAGCTGCTCAGTCTTTTCAAACGACTTCACTAACGACTCACTAGGACCGTAGACCACGGTAGTCTTGTAATCATCAGGAATCACAATCTCAGTCTGATCCACCATTGCACCAATCTGTCCGTAATCATTACCTAAGTTGTCTTTTTTGCCTTGAGGCATAATCTGCAACTGTACAGACTTATCATCACGTAACACCGTAAAGTTCAATAGCGTCTCAGGATTATCACGAATGATACGTGTGGCAGTAATCCAATCTTCGATTGACTCATTATTAATAGCAGTAATGCGGTCGCCAACCTTTAGACCTTGGCGGCTAGCGGCACCATCGGGAGTCAAACCGCCTACAATCGGCGCAATCTGCGGCTGCCATGGCAACATACCAAAGCTGGTCAATGCGTCTTTGCCTTGAGCCTCACCTTGCATAAACTGCGTAACTGGTGCTTGATAGGTTTTAGTCGACTGATTGGTTTGGGCGTCTGACTGCAAGGTAATGCTGACATTATCCGTCTCACCCATACGTCCTGCAAGGCGATAGTTAATACCTTCCCATGTCTGCACATCATGTCCATCAATCGCAACAATCTTATTACCGACCGGCAACTGTGCCATCGCAGCAGGCGTATCTGGTAGTACTTGTCCAATCTTAGTCGCCAACTGCTCAGATGGGGTCATAAATAGTACCCAAAATAGCGCGATAGCGATAACAAAATTCATGATAGGACCAGCTGCAACGATAGCAATTTTCTTGAGCGGATGCTGCCGATTAAACGCAAGGTGCTGCTCATCTTTTGCCACATTACCTTCACGCTCATCCAGCATCTTTACGTAACCGCCGAGTGGCAATGCTGAGATACGATAGTCGATGCCGCTCTTTTTACTGGTCCAACCAAAAACTTTAGGGCCAAAACCGATAGAGTACGTTAGTACTTTGACACCGCAAAGCCGCGCCACAATATAATGTCCCCATTCGTGTAAGGCAATAAGCGGGCCTAAGACAAAGATTGCGGCAAGAAGTGTTAGTAAAAACGTCATGATTTTTTCTCAGTATTGTCTCTCAGCATTTTTATTAACATCTTCGCCAATATCGTTTATCAATGTCACGTATCAGCTAAGAGACGCTTGCTACGATTATGTTAGCTTTGCTACCAACTTATCAGTCAAGTGGCGTGCAATCTTATCGATTGCCAATATGTCTTCTATGTCAGCAGTTTCGTTCAATGGGGGCAGCTGTATGTCATTTAAGGCTTGTTCGTTAATATTAGCAATATCAGTCAAACGAATTTTCCCATCAAGGAACGCCGCCACTGCAATTTCATTTGCCGCATTGAGCACAATCGTGGCTTGTGTTCCGGCTTGCATGGCTTGACGAGCCAAACGCAGGCAGGCGAATTTTTGCAAGTCTGGCTCAATAAACTCCAAACCACTGAGTGCAAATAAGTCTAACGGCTGTGAGCCACTATCCATCCGATCAGGATAACTCAGCGCGTGCGCAATGGGCGTTTTCATGTCTGGACTGCCCAGCTGCGCCAAAAAACTCCCATCGCTATATTCTACCATTGAGTGAATGATACTTTGTGGATGAATGACCACATTTATCTTATCTTCAGGCAAATCAAATAAGTGGCAGGCTTCTATCAGCTCAAGCCCTTTATTCATCATCGTCGCCGAATCGACAGATATTTTTTGACCCATTGACCAATTAGGGTGTTTGACCGCTTCTGCGACACTTGCCTGCTGCATTTGCTCGAACGACTGCTGCAAAAATGGCCCACCAGAGGCTGTTAACCACAGTTTGCGGACACCATGATTTGACTGATGGATTTGCGTATGGTCTTGTTGAATAGCGAGTGGTAAGCATTGAAAAATAGCATTGTGTTCAGAGTCTAGCGGCAGCAAAGTGGCTTTATGTGTCTTGACCGCATCAATCATGACCTTACCTGCCATGACTAAGGCTTCTTTGTTGGCCAACAAGATACGTTTGCCTGCACGCGCTGCTGCTAACGTGGACGGCAGCCCTGCCGCCCCTACAATCGCCGCTACAACCGTATCAGTCTGTGAGTCAGTGGCAATATCTACCAATCCTGCCTCGCCCCCTACGACATCACTAGCAATCCCTGCCGCTTTAAGCCTGTTAGCAAAATCATCTACGGCTGACGTCGGCACACTAACGCGTTTCGGCAGAAATTGCTGACAGAGCGCAAATAGCTTATCTAAGCGATGATAGCCTGATAAAGCATAGACTTCATAGGTGTGCGGTTGCGCCGCTAATATTGCTAAGGTGCTATCGCCAATCGAGCCTGTCGCGCCTAGTACGGCGATGCGTTGCGTCATAACCATTAATGCCCATGATACTTAAAAATAATAAAAATAGAATAACGTCTGTTAACTATAAAATTGTCATGCTAGTAGCCACGCTTGCCATACTAATGTATTACTCGCGCTCGGCTCACTTATATCAATATTACTGAGAATAAACGACAGAGTAGGTTTAAATAGAACAGTGCTGCTATAAAACCTTATACCACTATCAAACCAAGCTGCTGTATCGCCCAAAAACCAAGGGCAAATATCGGTGTTGCAGACAGAAGCGAATCAATACGATCAAGGATACCACCGTGACCTGGCAAGATAGTGCCTGAATCTTTTACATCAGCACGGCGCTTGAGCATCGACTCAAACAAGTCTCCAAGTACAGAGGCAAGAATAGTGATGGCCGATAACGCTACAAATGCGATTAGCGGTACACCCGTCAGCTGTAATTTAAAGACGCTGATAGCTACCACAACTAATAGCCCTGTGACGAGGCCACCAGCCAACCCTTCCATGCTCTTATTGGGCGATACATTGGGTGCCATTTTTCGGCGACCAAACTTGCGTCCAACGAAATATGCGCCACTATCTGCACACCATACTAATAAGAACACATACAGCAGCCACCATGCCGACAGTTGCCAGAGATAGAACATCGCCGTAATAGATGCCGTTAAAATAACTGCGCCCATCATTGCCAATTGGTTGCCGTACCATCTTGTTTGTGTTGGGAAGACTCGAACCCAAGACAGCGCCATCAGCCATATAACGAGTGACGCCACCCACCAAAACAACCAAGTCACTTTGAACATTAGTGAGGATATAGTGAGCGCTAAAATCAATAGAACGAATACCACAGGCTGGCGCCATTTAGGCATCAATTTAGCCCACTCATGAGCGGCGATAATGACCCCAATGGCCAACAGTGGTGCAAATAAAATAGGCGTTTGGCTCGCAAACATTGCAATACCAACGATAATAACGAGAACAATTGCCGTCTTAATTCGTTGCCACATACTTATCGAGCCTTATAATAATGAAGAACAGATGGTCAAAAAATGCATTATAGCAGCTAACTAACGATGGCCTAGTGATAGCATTCAATACTAATTCAAGCCGTTTATCATTGCATAAACCAACCCTATTGACCAGTTATACAATACTAACTGAACTGAACCGACTAAACTTATCTATCAGCTCACTGCTCAGTGCCCTTGCTGCTCTATCACTACCTGCTCGCTGGTTTTGCCAAAGCGGCGTTGACGTTTAGCAAACTCTGTGGTCATCGAAGCTAGCTCTTCTGCTGTAAAATTTGGCCATAATGTAGGAGTGAAGAACAGCTCAGCATAAGCAGATTGCCACAATAAGAAATTAGAAATACGATACTCGCCGCCCGTACGTACCAGCATATCTACTGCTGGCGTATCGGCTAATTGTACGTAGTTACCTAACAACTCCTCACTGACATTTTCCGCTTTTAATTTGCCAGCTTGCACTTGCTGAGCCAGCTGTTGTGCTGCATTTGCGATATCCCATTGTCCACCGTAGCTAATCGCAATCACCAGCGTCATCGCATCAAAATCCGCCGTCTTTTCTTCCGCGTCAGCCATTAACGCTTGCAGCGACGCACTAAGTTGACTACGGTCACCGATGAAACGCAAGCGAATACGATACTCATTCATGCGCGGCATTTGCTCATGAATCGTCGATGTAAGTAGCTGCATCAACAATGCTACCTCATTAGGCGGTCTCTG
The DNA here is from genome assembly GCF_002836715.1 of Psychrobacter sp. 4Dc. GTDB lineage: Bacteria > Pseudomonadota > Gammaproteobacteria > Pseudomonadales > Moraxellaceae > Psychrobacter. Next base: position 10,104 of record NZ_PJAT01000017.1, on the reverse strand, counting down.
CCAATTTTCGCTAGAAAACGCAAATACAGTCAGTACTTCAATGCCTGTATTGACACAGTAATCAACGATAGGGTCGAGCGCATCTTTGCCAGCCACATGTCCTTGACCGTGGCCCAAATCATTGGCCTTACCATAGCGATTATTACCATCCATAATGATGGCGATATGACGCGGAAGAATAGCGGGTGCCAAAACGGCTGAAGTGGACATAGGCGAACTTGCTTATTGTTAAGGTAAAATAATAATAACGTGTGTAACAGCGATTAAAAAGCGACATTTATATAATTCACTAACTTATCACAATTGCATTGTTAGTTTTTAGCGTTCAGAATGCGATAGATACAGCTCAATCAATCACACCTTTTGCGTGCCTTAGATATGGCCTCATATGGTTGATTCAGTTTAAAAGAGAAACAGAGCAACCGAGTGCAGATGTAACTGTGATACTTTAAGCGAGGTCAACGCTGTCGCTCTTTTATGAAAGATTGACTATATCAGTCTACACAATAATAAACAGCCAATAGCTATAAAGTATTGGCTGCTCAATTACAGGTAATCTTCCGAACTATTTCTTGCTATCAACACCAAATATATCAGTATTAAACTTCCATCAAATCGCTTTCTTTCTTACTCAAGCGAGCATCGATTGTTTCGATATACTTGTCAGTGATTTTTTGAATATCATCACTAGCGCGGCGCTCGTCATCTTCTGAGATTTCTTTTTCTTTTGCCAAGTCTTTAATATCGTTCATCATGTCACGACGAATATTACGGATAGAAACTCGGCTGCTCTCAGCTTCACCACGTGCAAGTTTTTGCATATCGCGACGGGTATCTTCTGTCAATGCTGGCATCGGCACACGAATCACATCAGCAGACATTGGGTTTAGACCCAAATCTGCTTCACGAATGGCCTTGTCTACTGCTTGTACCATCGTACGGTCAAAAGGCTGAACCAATAAGGTACGTGAATCTTCAACGTTAACGCTTGCCACTTGGTTCAATGGTGTATCAGAACCGTAGTAGCTGACCATCACACCTGACAACATACCTGGATGCGCACGACCAGTACGAACTTTACTGAAAGTGCTTTCAAGCGCTTCCAATGTTTTTTGCATGCGTGCTTCGCCGTCTTGCTTAATCTCTTTGATCATTGTGTATCCTTATTTATCGTTACCGACAAATTTTTTATTTGCTATTGGGATATTAATTATTTATTGCTAATCGTTAGCTATTATTTACTGACGTTAGTTGCCAGTATCGCATCAATTAATGAAAAACTCGTGTGCCTTCATTTTCACCCATGATGACATTTAATAATGCATTAGGCTTTGTCATATCAAACACTTGCAGCGGTACGTTATGCTCACGGCATAACGCAATAGCCGTTAAATCCATGACGCCTAGCTTTTGCTCTAGTACTTCATCAAAAGTCAGACCGTCATATTTGACCGCATCATCATGTAAGCTCGGGTCTTTGTCATAAACGCCATCGACCTTAGTCGCTTTTAAAATCAAACCAGCTTCGATTTCGATACCGCGCAAACAAGCAGCGGTGTCAGTGGTAAAGAATGGGTTGCCCGTACCTGCCACAAAGATACAAACTTCGCCGTTTTTGAGATAACGAATGGCATTACGACTGCTATAGCTTTCGGTGACTTCACCAATCGGTAACGCTGACATCAAGCGCGTTTTGATATTGCGACGCTCAAGCGCATCACGCATTGCCAGTCCGTTCATAACGGTCGCTAGCATGCCCATCTGATCACCCGTAACACGGCCAACCAGACCTTCTTTTTGCAATTGCGCACCGCGATATAAGTTACCACCGCCGACCACGATACCAACTTGGACACCAAGTCCACGCAAGTGAGCGATAGACAAGCTCATTTTATCAAGCACTTCGGTATCAATACCCATGTCTTTACTGCCAGCTAAGGCTTCACCGGAGAGTTTCAGCAAGATACGAGCGTAACGCGGGTTTTTGTCAGACATGAGGTCACCTTGTTATCATGAAATTATAAAGAAAATTATCGGTAAAATACAAATCGAGTTTGCCCACAACGCTACACTTACAGCTAAGCGTATTAAAAAGGCTAAATTGCGCTAATTGTAGCAAAAACTGCCCGCCATTGGGCAATTTTCACTCGCATATCTTATTGGATATCTAGCCTTGATAACTGGCGAATAGATCGTATTCGCTAGCATCGTCGATAGTCACGGTTAAGAACTGCCCTACTTTAACTTGAGCGTTGATGTCATCAACATAGACATGACCATCAATTTCAGGTGCATCAGCATAGCTACGGCAAATAGCAATATTTTCATCGCTATCAATTTCATCGACCAATACCGTTAAAGTCTTGCCGACCTTTTCCTGTAGCTTTTGCGCTGAAATATCTTGCTGTAGCGCCATTAGTCGCTCATAGCGAGACTGCTTGACGTCTTCAGGGACATGATCAGGCAAGTCGTTGGCCACTGCGCCTTCTACTTCTGAATAAGTAAATGCGCCCACGCGATCGAGGCGTGCTTCAACTAGCCAATCAAGCAAGCACTGAAAATCTTCTTCTGTCTCGCCAGGAAAGCCAACCACAAAGGTCGAACGAATCACGATATCAGGACAGATATCACGCCACGCTTTGATACGGGCCAAGGTGTTTTCGCTATGTGCAGGTCGTTTCATCGCCTTTAGGATGCGATGACTGGCATGCTGGAACGGAATGTCCAGATAAGGAAGCAGTTTCTTCTCACCCATCAACTCAACGACTTTGTCTACGTGTGGATACGGATAGACATAATGCAAGCGAACCCAAATGCCCAAATCGTTCAATGCTTGGCATAAGTCATAAAACTTAGACTTGAGCGGCATACCATTCCAAAAGCTGGTCTTGTACTTTAGGTCAAGGCCATATGCCGAGGTATCTTGCGAGATGATAAGTAATTCTTTCACGCCAGCTTTCTTGAGTGCCAGTGCTTCGTTCATCACATTATCAATCGGGCGCGATACCAAATCACCGCGCAAGCTTGGAATAATGCAGAACGTACAACGGTGATTACAGCCTTCTGATATTTTTAGATAAGCATAATGGCTTGGGGTCAGTTTGATGCCCGCTTCATTAATCAAATCTATTTTTGGATCATAGTTGGCGTCCTGACTGCGATTTGGCTTAGGCACATGCTGCGCCACTGCCGTAATCACTTCGTCATAAGCATGCGCGCCCGTCACTGCTAGTACAGCTGGATGCATCTCACGGATTTTGTCCGCTTCTTTGCCCAAACAGCCAGTGACAATCACTTTACCATTTTTGCTAATGGCCTCGCCGATTGCATCGAGTGACTCTTGTACTGCTGATTCAATAAATCCGCAAGTGTTTACTACGACCAAGTCGGCACCGTCATAATCACTGGCTACTTGATAGCCATCACGGCTTAGCTCAGTGATAATACGCTCACTATCCACCAATGCTTTTGGACAACCTAGTGACACAAAGCCAATCTTTGGCGCTGCACTAACTGGCATCGTAGCAGTCGCATTGGCAGTCGAGGCTGAAGTAGCATCGCTGCTTTGGCCGACACTACGGTTTTGGTTATGGTTGGCTTTATGATGGTAAGGTTGTTTAGTGTCTGTTTGACTGGCATCTGCCTGACTCTGCTCTTGTACTATGGTAGGCGCGGCAGGATTGAAGATAGTGGCAGTGTCTTTTACGGCAGATAGAGGAGCTGTTGCTGTCGTATTCACTGACTCGGTAGAAGTTTTGGACATGGCTGACCTTGCTAGAGATAAATTGGCTGAGCGCATTGTACGTTTTTTTTGCAAAAATCACCAGTTTTGCCGCTCTATAGTCTTGATTTGTGGTTAAATATTATCTCAAGCATCTGACTTTTTTGGGTACTACTGATGAACGCTGATTTTATAACCGCTAAAACAACCCCTGACCTCGCATTTATATCTCAGCACTTATTCACCGCTATTTTATGGGTTAACGATGAGCTATCAATCACACGGTTGAATGCTCAAGCCGAGCAGCTACTCGCCATTAGTAGCGGCAGACTAATCAATCAATCAATATTGACCCTGCTAGCACCTGATGAATTGAAGACTAAAGATACTGCATTTATCGATAATGATATAAATGAAAATGAGTCTTCGAGCGAGCCAGCTTACTCTTTGACCGAGCGTTTTGTGCAAGCTCAGAACTACCAACAGCCTTTTATCGATCATGACCACATCATAAAAACACCGCTAAACGGTAATTTATCATTGTCAGTCGACTATAGCGTCACGCCAGTCATCTATGAACAGCAGCCTTATTTTATTATCGAGATGTGGGGTAAAGATCGTCAAAGTCGTATCTCTGAGGAGCAGCGTCAACAGCAGCAGTATACAGTGGCCCGTCATATGCTACGCTCGGTGGCACACGAAATAAAAAACCCTCTTGCTGGTATTCGCGGGGCAGCACAACTGTTGCAACGGCAATTCATTAAATTCAGCGACGCATCTACTACTAACACCTCTAGCGCTGATAATGCTTTGATAACTACCAACGCTGACACGCAGCATGATTTGCAAAAAATGAATCAAAAACTGCGCAACTATACGGACATTATTATTTCAGAGACTGATCGATTGACTCATCTTATTGGGCAGCTTCTGGGTTCCAATCAACTACCAAACTGGCAAACGCTCAATATTCATGAGCCTCTAGAGCATGTCTTAACTTTAGTGACCAACCAGTATCCACAGGTAGTGTTACAGCGTGATTATGATTTATCATTGCCAGAATTGTGCGCTGATAAGGATCAGCTTATTCAAGTGTTTTTAAACCTCATTAATAATGCTTGTGAATCGATGACTGAGTTCGAACAAACACTACAACAGAATAAAATCTCAGAGTCTCAAGAATCACCACAAGCTGCCATACAAACTGAGAGCAATTCTGACTATCAACCGACATTGCATATTCAAACGCGGGTTGCCTTTCAGCATACGATCGTCGGGCAGCAGCACAAGCAAGTGATGCAAATTACTATTACTGATAATGGCTCAGGTATTGATCCAGCATTGATCGGTCAGATATTTTTCCCGATGGTCACTAGCCGTGCAGCCGGTACAGGCCTTGGATTATCCATCGTCCAAGATATTATCAGTCATCATCATGGTATGATTGATGTGAGCTCGACAAAAGAGCAAGAAGATAAGCAAACCCGATTTACGCTATATCTACCATTTACTCAACCCATCACTGAGACATAAAACAAATTATGAATTTATGAATTTATGAATTTATGAATTAAAGGCTGCTAAGTTTCATAACGCTCAACTCCCAATCCCCAACTTACCATCAATAATTGCTGATTAGGCCCAATACATGACTGAATATAGCGACGACCTCCAACCTAAAAGCGATGATCAATCACCACAATCACAAATAGTAACTGTGAATAATGCACCCAGCGACCACTCTGCAACATTGTGGTTAATCGATGACGATGCAGCCCTACGTATGGTGTTGGCCGACACGTTTGAAGATGCTGGATTGACCGTTATCAGTTTTACTCAAGCACAAGCAGCATGGACTCGCCTTAATGATGTTTTAAAACAGCAAGAGTCAGCCGAGCAATTACCAGACGTCATATTGACCGATATTCGTATGCCAATGATGGATGGATTGTCTTTTAGCGACTGGGTCCATCAGCACTTTCCTAAAATGCCAATCGTAATTATGACGGCACACTCAGACTTGACCTCTGCTATCAATAGCTATCAGACTGGTGCTTTTGAATACTTGCCCAAGCCTTTTGACTTAGATGACGCGGTTGCAACGATTTATAAAGCCATCAATTATCAGCCCAATTTAGAAACAACGACTGTTTCCCTTTCTGATGAACCCAATACCAATACAACGTCTGACACGTCTACCGAAGACCTGATAAAACCTAAAGCCGCATCTTCTAGTAAGACAACCAAAGACAATAAGAACAAAAGTGCCGGCGTAACCAAAGATAATGGGAACCCTAGCGGCATCATTGGACAGTCTCCAGCCATGCAAACGGTGTTTCGTGCTATTGGCAGGCTGGCACAATCTCCCATTTCCGTCTTAATCACTGGTGAGTCTGGAACAGGTAAAGAATTGGTGGCCAGTGCATTGCACCAACACTCTCCGCGTAAACAGCAACCATTTATTGCGCTTAATATGGCAGCCATACCGCATGACTTGATCGAGTCTGAGCTATTTGGTCACGAAAAAGGTGCGTTTACTGGTGCAACGACGATGCGTCAAGGCCGTTTTGAGCAGGCAGACGGTGGTACTTTATTCTTAGATGAAATCGGTGACATGCCTTTTAGCACTCAGACACGGCTGTTACGCGTACTGGCCAATGGTGAGTTTTATCGTGTTGGTGGTCAGCAGCCAATAAAGGTCGACGTGCGTATCATCGCAGCCACCCACCAAAACTTAGAAGAGCTGGTAAAACAAAGCCGATTCCGCGAAGATTTGTTTTATCGTCTCAATGTCATTCGGTTACCCCTACCACCACTACGTACACGCCCTGAGGACATTCCTGCATTAGCCCTCTACTTTATGCAGTCTGCCGCAGAACAAATGAGTACCTCTCCAAAACATTTACATCCTGCTGCATTGCAAATTATGCAAACGTTTGACTGGCGCGGTAACGTACGTCAATTAGAAAATGTCTGTTTATGGCTCACGGTCATGGCCACTGGTGATACGGTGATGGCGACAGACTTGCCGCCAGAGCTACTTGAAAACATCTCACCTGATGCAGCGCTTTATGAAGAGCACCGCGCAGCAGAGGAAGAAACTCAAGAGAGTTTGACACAAAGCAGCGATGTACTAAAAGGCAGTGCGTTAAATAATCATCAAAATGAGCGAAGTAGCCCGTTGCCTAAAAACCAAAGTTGGCAGCAAGCATTGGCTGATTGGGCTGAGCAGTCGTTAAGCACGGGTGAAACTGATATTTTGCAAACAGCAACCCCTGAGTTTGAGCGCGTTTTATTAACAGCAGCACTCAATCATAGTGGCGGCAAAAAGATAGAAGCCGCGAGCTTACTTGGTTGGGGACGCAATACTCTGACGCGCAAATTGCAGCAGTTGGATATCTCTGCCCCGAGAGTACCAACTAAAGAGTAAATAAACGCATAAAACATGATATTAAATTATTATTAATATCAATTACTTAAAATTAATATCGAAAATAAATGCTAAATAATTAAAAATAATTGCAAATAGGGGTTGCCAAACAATTAAAACTCTATATAATAGCCAACCACTGAGACGCACTACCGAATCAGTTAACTGTCTAGATAGCGTTTGAGCTTAACCGCTTTTGATGATAGAGTAACGAAAATGGGGCTGTGGCGGAATTGGTAGACGCACCAGATTTAGGTTCTGGCGCCGCAAGGTGTGAGAGTTCGAGTCTCTCCAGCCCCACCATTTTCGGATAGTGAATAAATTGTCTCAAACCTATACTAAACCTGCCTTCGGGCAGGTTTTTTTATGTCTGGAATCTAGTATAAATATCTTCCGTGGGCTGAATTGTGGAACAGTATCAACTGCACCATCCTTCTAGAAGCCTTGAATCATAAGTGTTTGGAGAGTTTTTTGTAGAAATAGCCCATATTTTTCCGTGGGCTATAATCAGTTTTACATATGTTTGCCCAAGTAAATTCTACAAAGAGTATTTCACTGTATTTCGTATAACGAAACAGCCCTATAAGTTATTAGCTTATAGGGCTGCTTCATTATGCTGTGTAGAATGGTTTGCTCTAAGCTTCAAAAAATTCTGAGGTGATAAACTGAGCAAAGCTTAGAGTAGAAAATCGTTTCAACTCAATGTCATCGATATACTCTACATCTTGAATTTGCTGAGAGTTGACATATTCTTTGAGCTTTGTAGCAATTTTGACTTCATCGTAGTTTAAGTCATAACATAGTCCATTTGATCTTAAGAAATTCAAAAAACTGATAAATGTCGTAGGCTGTGTTTTGTAGTGTATTTCGTCTCTCAAGGAGTAAACTCTTTTCTCTATATATAACATTGACTCTTCAGATTGATAATCTAATTTAGCTTTCTCAAGGATTTCTTCTTCATCTTTAAGCAAAGATTCTAATCTTGAAGTATCTTTATTCTTAGCATTGACAATATAGTGAATAATCACTCTTGCAAGGGTATGTATATAAAACCCTCTAAAGTCCGCTGTTACCTTCTTTGCGTCTATCTTTGGGATATCATCCGGATCTATTGAATGCGCTATAGAGTGATTAGCGAGCGCTATTGTTCTACCAAGTAGCTCTATTACGACCTTATTGGTTATACTGTCGTAGCCAAGATTATATGAATCGTAAGAACTATAGGAATTAGAAGAATCATAACCCACTACCAAGGATCTATACATATTAGCTACTGAAGACGATCTGTCCAATTTCAACCCTAAAACCGATTTAACAGTAGTATAGAAGCTCTCTTCATAAACACGACCTGCATCATCTAAACCTATTACTAGCCCAACATAGTCATCCAATAACATATCCATATAGCCATCTGAGCTATGCTGAAGAAACCGTACAACTAAACTTGGTAAACTAAGCGTATTAATCGGAGTTTATCATGACCAAGAAAATAAGAACCTACAGTGACGAATTTAAAGCAGAAGCTGTCAAGAAGATATCAGACAATAATGGCAATATCTCGGCTACCGCAAAGCAGCTTGGCATTGCCATGCAAACGCTCTCAAATTGGCAGAACAAAGCCAATCAAGGCAAGCTTGTCGGCACAGATCAATATGATCCTGATCTTATAAGTGCTCTTCAAGAAATAAAGCAGCTCAAGCGGCAGCTTAAAGTGGCTGAAGAGGAGCGCGAGATCTTAAAAAAGGCGACGGCGTACTTCGCCAATGAGGAACGTTAAGAAACAGTCTAGTAGACTGTTTTAGTGACGCAAGACGTAGGGCTATGCCCGCAGTGACAGTTAGTGAAGTACGCCTTTATTAAAGACAATCAGCAAGTCTTTAGCATTAGTAGCATGTGCCGCGTACTACAGGTTAAACCCTCAAGCTACTATGACTGGCTGGGTCGTCATATCAGCTGTCAGCAGGTACATCGTAATCAGTGCGAGTTACTGGTTAAAGCCGCTCACAATGAAACGAAAGAACGTTATGGCGTAGATCGACTGCATGCTCATCTAAGCGAGCAAGGGCATGACATTAGCCTATATATGGTAAGAAGCATCAAAGAGGAACACGGCATTAGATGTCGTCGTCATAAGCGCTTTAAAGTGACCACCGACTCTAATCACAACAAACTGGTCTATGATAACGTGCTGGATCAGAAGTTTGATGCCAATCGCCCTAACCAAGCATGGGTAAGCGATATTACTTATATCTGGACACATGAGGGCTGGTTGTACTTAGCAGGAGTCAAAGACTTATATACCAAAGAGCTGGTCGGCTATGCGATCAACAAACGCATGACCGCAGATTTGGTCTGTCACGCATTGAACATTGCCATCAAGAACAAACGACCTGCCAAAAAACTAATAGTCCATTCTGACAGAGGCAGCCAGTATTGTAGTCACGCCTACCACAAGACCATTAAGCAGCATCAGTTTATAGGCTCAATGAGCGGCAAAGGCAACTGTTTCGATAACGCTCCGATAGAAAGCTTCTGGGGCACTTTAAAGAACGAGCTGGTATATCATCAGGATTATAAGACTAGATTTGCAGCGATCAACGATATCATTGGCTATATTGAGCTGTACTACAACCAAACGAGGATTCAAAAGGGCTTGAGCTATAAATCGCCAAGACAGGTGTGGTTTGACTATTATCGTCAGGCTGCGTAATTAAAATCTCCCAAGTTTAACTGTACGGATTTGACGGCAGGGGTCATACCTTCCTGGTAAGCTTTATCAAAAAGCTCTTGTTTTGCAAACATCCTATCGACTGCATCTTTACCAATACTCATAACCATTCCTAAATTAATTGCTTAGAAAAACCTCTGCTATCTAGTGATGACTAATTCTTCTAGATTAGACTGTAATGCTATTTTATTGAACCTAGCTTAAGTTTGAAGCTTTTTCAAAAGC
>NZ_PJAT01000016.1 GCF_002836715.1 Psychrobacter sp. 4Dc | reverse complement strand
CAGTTTTTTAATGTCAGATTGAGTAGTCATTGCTTATTCTCCTGTTAATGGATTATAAGCAGTTACACAGTTTTTAGGAAACTCCCTAATAGTTAGTCAAATTAAAAAACCCTTTTGTTCTGAACCATTAAAAAAGCATCAGCTTAATTGCTGATGCTTTTTCGATACATTAACAAGAACTTATTATAGTTTAGCTCATAATAGAATAAGGCCTATTATTTGCTACATTTACCTTTTACGCCTAGCTGAAGATCTAATATCGCTTCTTTACCTTCAGCTTCTGAAACCAATTTCAGTCCAGCCCCGCCGACAAACACACCTGGCTTAATGTATTGCTGGATAAAATAGTTCTGACCCGCAGTAGTATTTACCATCAAATCGTTTGGAGAAAATTCAGACTCAGTAGAGACTTTATGCGTCGTATTTCCTTGCACTTCTTGATGAAAGAATGTTCCGCGCGCTGTTTCACCAACACACTCATCATCAATCCAAACATCTTTCTTCAAACTTGCACCTATGACACTGTTAGAACGATAGATATATAGTCCTGCTTTATCGTTTGAAGGTGGTTGAACCTGCTTTAATACATCAGATACATGCGTTTGCTCTGTAGGGATAGAAGCACAACCAGCAAATAGGACTGATGTCATGGTTAAAAAAGCGATTTTCTTTAGCATAATATTTCTCTAATAATAAAGTTTATCTGACTGACAAAATTTTAATAACATTGTGGTTTACCATAGAGAAATCAAACCTTAGACCATGTAACTCATTATTATCTTGACGCTTGATTTATAATATATAAACGTCTGATGCGATCTCTTTACTTGAACTATAATGTATAAATTTTGTTACGATACAATACAGATTATCTCTATAAAACTCAACATAATTTATCTAAATTTCCTTATATTATTTCAGAAATATATTTTTTATTAGGCTCAGGTGATGCTGATAGATTAAACGTGGTCACATCGTGTTCACAGAGCATAACTTGGACGTGATTAAAATGGCAGATTAGGTGTTGTTTTTCTATAAAAGCTACTTCCTAAACAAACTCTCTCTCAACATTCATCACCCTTGCATCTACCGTACGTTCTAGCTTTTCCTCAATTTGACTACATTGCGACTCGACCTCACGTTTAGACAAGCCGACGATCACAAACGTCCATTCGCTCGCGTCATGCCGATCACGCTCCCCGCTTTCACATACCGCGATACTTGGCGTATTGCCAAAGCGCGCGTGCAAGCCGCCCATACGGTGGCGTTTTTCTTTTAGCGAGCCACAACCGGTCAATGAAAACGTCAAAGTCAAAATAGCGATATGCATTTTATGCTCCTTGCCAAAAATTTTTATAATAGCATCCAATATAATATTCGATAATGGCTGATATTGTCTGCGCGTCAGCATCCAGACCCTTTATAATAGTGTATCAATACCAACCAACCTGCGTATCTCACTCATGACCTCTATCAGTTACGTAAAGCAGCAGCACATTACCCGATTATGCGTGCGCTGCGGCTTACTTCTTATGCAATATGGTGCTGAGTCTGCCGTAGTAGTAGATTTATGCAAACGCTTAGGCATCGCCTTAGGAATGAATAGCATCGAATGTTCGCTGAACTTTAATGCCATTACCCTAACGACTATCTGTGACGAGCGTTGTATCACCACTACCAGAGACACGATCAATCAGAGCATCAATGTCAATTTATTGGTACAAATCCAGCAAATCGTCAATAAGACTGAAGCCACTGTCGATCATAATGACTTGATTGACCGCACTACCCTTGCCTTTGATGAGTTGGATAAGACCGTGTATCCAACGTGGTTAGTAAGCGTGTTTGTTGGTGCGTCTTGTGCGGCGTTTGCATATCTGAATGGCGGTAGTTGGTCGATTACAGCGGTGACTTTCATCGCTGGTATGGTGGCGATGTTTACTCGTATCTATCTCTCCAAGCACCACTTTAACCCTTTTATCACTGTCATTGTGACGGCATTTATCGCTTCACTGATTGGGGCGACGACCTATTATTTTGATATTGGTAATAATGCGGATATCGCTGTTGCCTCCAGTGTACTGCTATTGGTACCTAGCTTTCCTTTGATTAACTCTTTGTCCGATATCCTAAAAGGCTATGTCAATATTGGCGTTGGGCGTGCGGTCTTTACCTATATGCTCACTTTATCCGCGTGTGTCGGTATCGTGATGGCATTGGTTTTACTTCGCATACAGCACTGGGGGTTTTAAGATGTGGTTTATTGAGACCGTCGTACTGTCTTGTATCATCACCCTTGGTTGGACGCTGATGTTTAGCGTACCCAAACGCTATATCTTGCCTTGTTTACTGATGACAGCGTTTGGCTTTGGGTTAAAGACAGCTCTCGTTTATCAGCACATTCATATCGTGGTTGCTAGCTTTTTTGGGGCAATGCTTGCCAGCTTTTTGGGTGTGTATTTTTCTAAGAAATATACTCTGCCGCCCAAAGCGCTCATCTCGCCTAGCGTCATCTGCATGATGCCTGGTATCGCCGCCTATAAAGCGATGGTCAGTATGGTACAGATAGGTTACTTTGGCTTTTCAGACGAGTTGTTTAGCCAAATGATGGTGTATTTGTTTGAAGCACTGTTTGTGACCTCAGGATTGGTGCTTGGCTTGTCTATCCCTGGACTGTTATTTTATAGACGTCGTCCTATTGTATAAATGGGTTTGAGTAGATTTAAATATCTAAATACTAGGCTTTTCTTAACCAACCAGCGTTTATAGTCAAGCGATTCAACATACGCTAACCATAAAAAACTTGTAAGATGAATGATAAGACCCATTACAGTAGAGTCGGAAACAGCACCAATAGCAACTTAATAAAGAGACCGTATTATGACCAAACATTATGACTATATCGCCATTGGCGGCGGTAGCGGCGGCATCGCCTCACTCAACCGTGCAGCAAACTATGGCAAAAAGTGCGCTATTATCGAAGCCAACCAATTGGGCGGCACGTGTGTGAATTTGGGCTGCGTTCCCAAAAAGGTCATGTGGTATGGCGCGCAAGTAGCTGAAGCCATCCATAAATATGCACCAGACTATGGTTTTGATGTTGAGTTAAAAGGTTTTGACTTCCAAAAACTGGTACAGAGCCGCCAACAATATATCGAAAACATTCACCGCGCTTATGACAATAACTTGGCAAAAAACGGCGTCGAAGTGATCAAAGGCTTTGCCAAGTTTGTCGATACCAATACCGTAGAAGTGAATGGCGAGCTGATTACCGCTGATCACATTTTGATTGCTACGGGCGGTCATCCGATTCAACCAGATATCAAAGGTGCAGAATACGGCATCGACTCTGACGGATTTTTTGCGTTGAATCATTTGCCAAAACGCGTGGCGATTGTAGGTGCTGGCTATATCGCTGTCGAGATCGCAGGCGTGTTAAACAGTCTGGGTGCCGATGTGCATTTGTATGTGCGCAAACACTCGCCACTACGTACGTTTGACCATACTATCGTAGAGACTTTGCTGATAGAAATGGAACAAGCTGGCATTAAATTACACACCAATACGGTGATCAGTGAAGTCAATAAAAATGACGATGACAGCCTGGATTTGACCACCAACGATGGCGGTGAAGACTGTATCGATACTGTCGATTGCTTGATATGGGCGATTGGTCGCGCGCCATCGACAGACGGTATCAATCTGCAAGTGACAGGGGTTGCGACGACTGAGACTGGTAAAATCAAAGTCGATAAATTCCAAAATACCAATGTCGATGGTATTTATGCAGTTGGCGATATTATCGAGAACAGCGTAGATTTAACGCCCGTAGCGATTGCCGCAGGTCGTCGTTTATCAGAGCGTTTGTTTAACAACAAACCTAACGAGCATTTGAACTACTCGTTGATACCGACCGTGATTTTTACTCATCCGGCTATCGGTACGATTGGGCTATCTGAAATCGACGCGGTAGAACGCTATGGCAAAGAAAACATCAAGTGTTATACCTCAAGCTTTACCGATATGTATAGCGCGGTCACTCAACATTGTCAAAAATGCACCATGAAGCTAGTATGCTTGGGCGATGACGAAAAAGTCATTGGCCTGCATGGTATTGGTTTTGGCGTCGATGAGATGATTCAAGGCTTTGCTGTCGCGATTAAAATGGGCGCGACTAAAGCTGACTTTGATAATACCGTTGCCATCCATCCAACTGGTTCAGAAGAGTTTGTGACGATGCGTTAGTATGTGCGTTGATTTGATAGTCGTACTAAGCAATTTATTATAAAGGCTACTCTTGAAGGAGTCGCCTTTTTTGCTAGGTTTGAGGACTATATCTCGCTTTAACGAATTACTTCAATATTCTTTATTTTACTCTGACATTCTTAAACTGAACGACATTATCTAAACTGCCAAGCACGCTTTTAGGTTGCGGTTTTAACTGAACCGTATTATTAGGTAGTTTTACCGTGATGCCTTGATTATTAATTTTATAAAGTACAGGTCTGTTGGTGAAGCTCAGTGTTTTCTTTGTTTTATCATAGTCAAACTGTCCTTCATAAAGCAGCTCAATTCGGCCCTCCTCATCTGCAAAAGCATAATATAATTGCTCGCTGCCATCTTTATACTGACTATCGAGCACCATTTTTTTATCATTATCTACTGTCAGCATATAGATATAGGGAAATGGGTTTTCTGCTTGTTCGACATAAGGTGGTAGCATTTCATAGTTCTCGACCTTCATTTTGCCCTTGATCTTTTTGCTTTCAGTAATAGATAGCAGGCTTCTGTTATTCCACTCCTCCTCAATGATACGGACAACGACTGGTTCATCGTTGATCACCTTATACTCTGAAAACTGATGCCACGCAGCACCGCTTTTGGTCATAGTGTTCAAGGTTTCACTGTCTTTATCGATGCCAAAAAAACCACAGTATCCCTGTGCCAGATCCGTAAATCCATCACTATGAATGAAAGTATTATCCTTTTTTAGATAGACTTGGTAAGAAGGTCCACCATAACAGCCATTGCGTCCATCTCTTAGTGCTAAGTCCTTTTGATTATCAAAATTAAAGTCATCGTATATCAGTACGCTATGCTCGCCATAATACCTATTGGCAATATTAGCGCTAATTTTGTCGCTTAGTTGACGCTCTTTACTGTTGTCCAACTCATATTCAATATCGAGACTAGCAGGCTGACTAATCATGGTTTGCCCAGTTTTTGCATTGATAACCTTAATAATACTATTTGACTCGCCATCTTCATCCTCTGTTGGGATAATGATGGCAGAGTAATCGTCAGAAAACTCTTCAATTTGATAGTGCTGATTTGAAGCTTGAGCCGTAGCTGACAATGTTGACGTAAACACGAGGAAGCCACTTGCTATTGTCGTTGCTCTGAATGCTCTTTTAAACAAGACCTTAGATAGAATATTGCTAGACATTGCGTACTCCTTATTCGCTTATTTTTTATTATCATAGGCCTTCTAGAACAATATAGACCACTGATTAGCTCTTGTTAAGCAAAAAAAAGGCGCTACTTAAGCGCCCTGTTTATATCATTAATTTAAGCAGTTTTATAAACCACTATGGCGTCAATACCCATTCGCCATTGACATCACTGACCTTAAAAGCGCCGCTATCAGTACGACTATTGCCACCGATGGTTTGCGTGACATCAGCGGTACACAGATAAGTGTTGTCACCCTCAGTCGTATCACAGCTGACATTGTCTACGCTCTCAAGCGTTGGCATCATACCTGCCATCATGCCGCTCACAGCTTTTGCCATCTCATCATCGCCCGCTTGCACCATTGCATCGTCCATGATGCTATTGGCATTGTCATACTGCGCCTGAATCAGCTCTTCTACGTCACTATCAGAGGGGCCGCTCGAGCAAGCGGCAAAGAGCGGTGTCAATACAGCGATGATTGCTAATTTTTTTATACTTCTCATCATATTCTCGTTTCGATTAGGTAGTGCTCAAAGTATACCTAAACACCCTTTAAAACCCAACATAATTTCTTTGTCAATAGCACTGCTTTTTAGGATGAGCCGTTTATTCTTGCTAGTAATTTGCTCTTTTTATGCCTTAGCCTCAAGTGACTTACAGACAGTCCAATCTCCTTGCTGTTATTATGCCAGTATTCTAATAAACGATAAGAGAGTTGCAAGATGGTAGCCGTCTACCTTTATATTTTACCTGTTGGCTTAGGCATTATGACTTTAGCAGCAAGTTTATTGTTCTTGTTTGCATTTTTGATGTCTGACGACCCAGCAACGCGCTTGCCTGCTTTTAACTGGTTCAAGCGCTTAATCATTGTGGCGTTTATCTTGCTCAGCATTGGGCTGTTTATGACTTTTGGTCACTTTTGGGGCGCATAAAGCAAAGTCCGCTGTTATGCGTTAACGATTTTCTCAAGCTCCAATAGCACTAAGTCATCGCGCTTAGGCTCGCCATTATTGCCATCGACAGGAAACGGCATACTATTACCATTTAGCTGATAACCGCGGCGCTGATAATAAGCCAAAAGCTCAGGACGATGACTTAGTATAGACATAGTCAGACGGCTAGGCTGATTAAGTGACTGTAAATGACGATCTGCAAAGGTCTCAGCCGCTTGTAAAATCACGTTGCCGACACCCTTCCCTTGTAGCTCAGGATGTACCGCAAACATGCCGATATAGGCTTTTTTATTTGAGTCAGCATCCGTTTTGATATCGACAGCGATACAGCCAAGTATCTCACCCATCTCATCTCCCTCACGATTGCCTGTTGTAGTTTTCGGATAAACAAAATAATAGTGATTAGGATCATTGATTACGGCGGCGAGCTCCGCTGATGTAGTCCTGATACCACCGATCAAATCGGCCTCATTGGTCCAACCTGCCGTCTCGCGATAGCAGCAATTCAATAACTGCTCAAGTGCGCCAATATCATCCAATGTCGCTTCACGCAAAAATACCGACTCTTTACTAAAGTGATCTGTGTTTACATTGCTGTCATTTATATTATTTTCGCTCATATTATAATTTTTCCTTTTCCGTCTATGTATAGTTGCATTCAAATAACTTCGATACAAGAAAACTGAATTCAAGTTATACATTAGTATACTTAACAAGGATGACGATGTAGCGGATCTATATAGATTTAACTATAAAAAAACTGACTTAGATCGCTAAGCCAGCCTCAGGTATGTCATTAATTAGATTGTGAGGCTTAAAATGAGAAAAATTGTAGATAAACGAGGAAGAAATTGCCGTTAAT
>NZ_PJAT01000015.1 GCF_002836715.1 Psychrobacter sp. 4Dc | reverse complement strand
AAATTTAAACCTTTGGGTTTAAGCAAGTTTCGCCTCAAGCATTAGATTGTTTGAGGTTTTTTTGTGTCTGCGTATTTTGCTTAGACATTGTTTATATAGCTGCTGCGCTACCTAACACTTAACTCGCATGCAAATATTTCAGTGCTATGGCTATGGACGTTGACTTATTCGGCTTACACTAGCGATTAACGCTACCATCACTACGCCCATGACAATCAGAATACCAGACATCATATGCGCCGCCTCATAGTTGAGCGCCTCTACCTGCTCATATATCGCAATCGATACTACTTTAGTTTCGCCTGAGATGCTGCCGCCTATCATCAGTACAACCCCAAACTCCCCAATGGTATGAGCAAAGCTCACCAAACTCCCCAAAATAATACCCACGCGCGCTTGCGGTAAGGCTACTTTCATAAACCGTCGCATACGACTTGGTTCTAGGAGATGAGCGACTTCCGTGACACTTTGCGGAATACGCAAAAACTGTGCATAGACAGGCTGTATATAAAAAGGCAATGAGTAAATAATAGAACCAATGACCAGACCTTCAAAGGTAAAAATTAGCGGGCTAATATTATGTTCGCTTAACCATTTACCGATACCCATACTAGGACTGAGCAGTAACAATAGATAAAATCCAATCACGGTAGGTGGTAGCACCAGAGGCATCGTAATGATGCCCATCAGCAGTACCTTAAGACGTCCTATTGCTTTTATACGGTTCGGCTTAGCCAACCAGTAAGCGATAGGCGTTGCAAATAGTAATAGACATAAGGTAGTCACACAAGCGAGCTTAATGCTCACCCAAAATGGACTGAGCATATCTGACATAAGAGACTGGTCGATCATATAATGTCACTGCTAGTTCTATGATGAGAGGGGTTAGTCTAACGTATTACTGGACGGCCAGATAGCCTGCTTGTAAGAAGTGCTGCTGTCCTGCTTTTGAGCGCAGGTAGTCGGTGAAGTCTGCTGCTGGGGCGGTGTTATTGATAATTATGCCATCTTGTAAGATAGTTGGATAAGACGTTGGTAATAAGGTAATAAACTGCTCAGGCTTGGCTTTAATCGCAACAAGCTGAGACTGTGCTACAAAACCATACTCCACACTGCCCGTATACGCATATTGAAATGCCTGACCGATATTCTCTGACTGTATCAAGCTTTTTTGAGCATTCAACTTATCATACATATTTTGTGATTGCAGATAGGCTTTTGCAGAGGCACCATAAGGAGCAAGGTCAGGGTTCGCAATAGCTACCTTGCTGTCCTGAGTAAAGTCAGCACTGGTAAACACATCACCCAACGATGTTGGCGTAAAATCGTTTAAAGGTTTGCTGACACTATAGAGCGCTAACTGTCCTCTAGTATATGTAAAGGGCTTAGTTAGTTTACGCTCTTTACTAGTAACATCAGCTGAATTTTCATCAGCCAATTTAGCAGGGAAATCTTGATTGGCAGACAAGAATATATCATACGGTGCCCCTGCTTTGATTTGCGCATATAACTTGCCAGAAGAGGCATAAGTAACTTCAATATCTGAGATACCTGAAATACTTTGGGCAGGTGAGCTGTTATCAGCCTGATAGCTATCAATAATATGAGGTAGTACATCAGATAAGTTAGCAGCCGCAGCGATACGCAATGTTTGAGCTGGTTCAACTTTGTCAGAAGCAAGCGCCATATTGGCGTCTTTGTCTTGCGTACAAGCATTTAGTGACAATAGCAGACAAGCAGATACACAGGCAGTAACTAATGACTTAACCATTATTGCTGAGCCATTTAGACGAGTCGTCTTCGTAGTACTCTTGCTTCCACACAGGAATGTCTGCTTTGATGGTATCTAATATCCAGCGACACGCATCAAATGCTGGATAACGGTGCGCTGACACTACCCCAACCCACACAGCAACATCGCCAATCTCTAACGCACCGATACGATGTATCGCAATAGCATGCGTAATTTCAAAACGCTTTTTGGCTTCTTCTATAATGGCGCGACCTTGATTGATGGCCAAATCTTCATAACCATAATAGGTAAGGCGATCGACGCTCGTAGCGTTATTATGATTGCGCACTCGCCCTTCAAAGCAAACAAACGCGCCGCAGCTGTCATTATCTAACGTACTTTTTAGTCTATCTTCGTCAATCACAATATCTAGTAGTGCAAAACCATCACGCTCAGCGATAAGGTAAGCGTCGTCAGCACTACGTTTGATGCTCATTGAATGATCGTGGACGTTGTCGGTCATTTTTCTTCTCTATTTATTATTTTCTCTTTGTAACCACTGAATAGCTACTGACAAAATGGACACTAATAAACGCTTGTCTAACCACCAGCGACTGGCGTGATGAAAACCACGCTATCACCATTATTTATCTGGTCAGTCCATTTAACAAAGTAGTCATTTACTGCGACTCGTAGCTCCGACTGCGGACGGCTAAAGCGATGTTTTTGACTAAGCTGTTCGTATAGTTCAGTCAATGACGTATCCTGCTGTACGCTTACTGTCTCTTGTTGACAATTGGCCTCGTCAGCCAAACTGGCAAAATACATGACATTAATATTCATCGTTGATTCGATATTAGTTGTCATATCGATAACACTCATAAACCTCTCCCTCTTATGCAAGCTTCCTTGCTTGGCATTTAGCATATCTTTATTGATTAATTAATTGATGACGCACTCTGCAATTTTGTCACTTTAAGCATGACTGTAGTCTGATTTACCACCTGTCTTTTTGACCAGATGAATATCATCTATAACGATGTCATGCGATAGTGCTTTGGTCATATCATAGATAGTTAAGCAGGCAACACTAACCGCTGTTAACGCTTCCATCTCCACCCCTGTCTTATGCGTAACCTTGACCACCGCACTGACCGTGAGGCTGCTGAGCGCGTCATTGTACTCAAAGCTCAAACCTATCTTGTCTAACGGTAGTGGATGACAAAGCGGTATCAGATCATGAGTGCGTTTGGCCGCCATGATACCAGCGATGTGAGCCGTTTGCGTGATGCTACCTTTTTTGGTCATCCCATCAGCCGCTTTAATCTGCGCATAAATCTCACTAGGAAAGCGTACTTGTCCAGTGGCAT
Organism: Psychrobacter sp. 4Dc; assembly: GCF_002836715.1. GTDB lineage: Bacteria > Pseudomonadota > Gammaproteobacteria > Pseudomonadales > Moraxellaceae > Psychrobacter. Next base: position 4,422 of record NZ_PJAT01000015.1, on the reverse strand, counting down.
TGGCTTCTCGCGTCGTTGCTGTCTTACCACTAACATCGACCATGGTAATATCACCATCACTGTCTAAGTGAGATAAAGTAGATTGCTGATTTATCTGAACGCTGTCACTCATTTATATAACCTTTTCTATGTGATATTTTTATTATTTTGGTAGAGCAGCACATGCCTGCTTAAAATCTTCAGGCGTATTGAAGTTGGTTAGATTTTGCCACTCTTTGCTAAATGGTACAGCTTGCACTAATGGCTGAATAAACTGCATCACCCTACGCTGTCCGCTATCTATATAGGCCTTCAAATCAGGCTCGATACTTAGCTGATACAGTCCTAATAGTGGATATAAGTGACCGTCATCTTTTAAGCAAATTACTTTCTTATCAGCAGCAAGGCTTATTTCACATTGTAATTTCTGCCACAAGTCAGTTGCTGGTATTAAGCTATCACAGCTAATAACCAGTAACCACGATGCTTGTACGTCTTTTGAGACGCCTGAATCATTCAAGCTGATCAAACCGTTCAATGTTTGTAAGGCTGATTCAATAGCGACCAAAGCGCCGCCAGTTTTAATCTGCTCATCATGCTCACTAGAGTCAAGATCAGCACCATAATCAGTAATATGAATAACAGGCACATTGAGGCTTTCTAAATGGACATCTAAACCAGTTTGAAAGTCGCGACCATTATCTGCAATCAATATAGGAACCTGTAACTTACTCGCATGGCGAACATGATAATCTAACAGCTGCTCACCTGACGGTAGTGTCAGCATCGCCTTAGCCGTTCCCATACGTCTAGATGCGCCGCCTGCCAAGATAACCACTCCTGCCAAACCATCCAGATTATTTGAGCAGTTTTTCATTTACCATTTACCTGTCAGGCTTGATTGTATATCACTCATAGCTCAATTATTTATAACTCAATCATGGCTAGGATTTTGTGCCAAAAAATGCGGCACAAAATTGCACGGACGAGTACGGCTATCAAACTGATCCTTTAAGATATTTTCCCAACCCGTACGGCAAGCACCAGACGATCCTGGTAGACAGAATATACCCGTACCATTGGCCATGCCAGCAACTGCTCGCGATTGTACGGTAGACATACCGATCTCATCTTTTGAGATTAGACGGAACATTTCACCAAAACCATCGATTGATTTATCAAACAGTACACTCACAGCTTCTGGCATGCTATCTCTGATGAAGAACCCTGTGCCGCCAGTGGTAATAACCGCATGAACGTCTGGACTAGCAATCCAACCACTAATGACTGCGCGAATCTGGTAAATATCGTCGGTGATTAATTGACGATCTGCTAAATGATGCCCTGCTTCAGTCAAGCTATCTACTAAGTACTGGCCTGACGTATCTTCTGCCAGCGTACGGCTATCAGAAACGGTCAATACAGCAATATTAAGTGGTGTAAATTGTGCAGCAGGCTTACTCATAAATAATCCTTTATAGATGTCATTTTATAATTGTATTAAAAAGCAGTTGTATCAAAAAAAGTTATGTAGAAAAACGATTGCACTGGCAGACAATCTCTATCAGCGTCATGATTGTAGACTCAAAGGTTTTTATCCGCCGATTATCGATAGATTGTGCATGATGCCACTGTTAGAATCATGCAAATGATGATGCTCAGGCTTGATTGGCATAAAGCTATGTAAAGTGTTTACCAGTCCTTGGATATCGTCTTGCTGTAAGTATGGACGGATATCATAGTTGCCTTGATCAAACAGACACAAATGCACCTTGCCTTGGCTGCTTACACGCAAGCGGTTACAGGTATCACAGAAGTGCGCCGCATATGGGGCAATCATACCGATACGACCAACATAATCAGGGTGGCTATACTCTACTGCTGGACCATCGGCACTACCGCGCTCATGCGGCTGCCAACCATTTTCTAACAAATAATCAGTGATAATATCAGACTGAGCATGCTGAGCAAAAAACAAATCGCTATTATCACTGGTCTGCATAAATTCAATAAAGCGATAAGTCACTTGTCTGTCTTTGACATAGTCGATCGCCGTGATTAAATTCTCAAAAGCAGTCTCTGCCATCAAGACACTATTTATTTTCAGTTTGATATCAGTCGTTTCTAACAATATATCCATGTCAGCCAATATCTGCGGCAAGGTATCAAAGCCTGTCATTTTATGAAAGGTAACGGCATCAAAACTGTCCATACTGATATTGAGCTGGTCAAGTCCAGCAGCTTGCCAGTTGGCTATATGTTTACCCAATTTATAGCCGTTACTGGTCATCGCGACCGTCTCGATACCGTCAGTCTGCTTAATCGTTTCGATAATTTCGACAACATCACGACGAATAGATGGCTCACCACCTGTAATTCTAACTTTTTTGGTACCTACTTGAGCAAAGCCGCGCACCAAGGTTGCAATTTCAGAGATACTCAGCTCATCATCAGGGCGCTTACCTTGATAACCATTTGGCAGGCAATACTCACAGCGAAAATTACAGAAATCAGTAATAGACAGACGCAAATAAGTCAGACGCCGTGCAAACCCATCGGTTAGCGGCTGGTGATAGTCACTCATCTGCTCAGTGGGCACGACCAAGGAAGGCTCTATGTAGCCATCAGATAATGCCGGTGCCAAGCTCGGTGAATACATTTGCGGGCTGTCTATTTTGTGTTTGTCATCTATGTTGTCATCAATCATATGTTACTGCCATCAGTACTGCTTACTATAAGCACTACTTTGTTATTCGTGTTTAGCATACCAGTGTAAGGTTATAGGGTTACTCTTCAGCTCTGTGCGACCACCTTACAATAAATTGGCAAACGATGAATTAGCGATGTAGCCAAGGAAACGGTTGTACAACGACGTCATTACCAGCTGCTACGTTCCCACTATCTTTATCCAACACAATGAAGCAATTAGCGCGGCTCAGCTGTTTGATTCTATGTGACTGCTGTCTTGAAAAGCACTCAACTTGATAATGACCTGTCTCATCTCGTGACAATACGCCACGCTGAAAGTCTTTGCGGCCGGGAGATTTTCTGATGTCACTGATCAGTTTGGCTTTGATCGTTAGCGGCATCGGCTGCTCTGACACGCTAGCACCTGACATTTGCCACAATGCAGGTATCACAAACTGTAACGTACCCACAACCGTAGAGAGCGGATTGCCCGGTAGGCCAAAATACAATACTGGCTTATCAAGATTTTTATTCAATTCACCAAATACAAAAGGCTTACCAGGCTTCATCGCCACTTTGTAATGGTTAATTTGACCTAGCGTTTCAATCACCGTGGTCAAAAAATCATAGTCACCAACAGAAACACCTGCAGTAGATATCAGTACATCACAGTCCTGTATGGCCTCATTGACTGCGATAGTTGTCTGCTCTAGGTTATCAGGAATAATGCCATAGTCACGAATAGTGATAGGCAAATCTGACAGCAGGCTTTTGAGCGTTGGGGTATTAGAATTATATATTTGGGCTAGGCTTTGTAGCTCATTGCCAATAGATACGAGCTCATCACCTGTTGCCAACACCCCTACAACGAGCGGCTGGAACACGTTCACTTGGCTAATACCAAGGTTAGCCAGTAAGCTAATGTCTGCAGGATTAAGGCGTTTACCGATTTTTAAAACGGCTTCGCCAGACTCAATCTCTTCGCCTTGTGAGCGGATATTATCATCAACTTTGGCCGTTTGCGTGAGCGTGATGCTATAAGGTCGAGATTTATCAACGGTCGCTTTGATATCTGCAAAGTTTGTATTCTCTTGCATAATGACCGTATCACAGCAATCTGGCACGACTGCACCAGTAAAAACCCGAACCCCTTGCTCTGCAGCTGTCTTACCAGTATAAGAACTGCCAGCTTGCGACTCACCAACGATTTCGATAGTACTGCTTTCTGATAACTCACTTCCCTTTGCAATCGCATAGCCATCCATTGCAGATAGGTTTTGTCGCGGCACATCAAAGGGTGAAGCAATATCTTGAGCCAGTATATGGTTTAGGCTGTCCAGCAGTTCTATAGTGTTGACGGCTCTTTTTTGTAGCGGAAAATCAGTAATATGATAATTATCTATCCGTTGCTGTATCGCAGCTTGTAATTCTTCCATGGTAATCATAAGGTCACGCTCTTTCTATTGTTCTAATTATTTATAATCGAAACTGTTATTTAAAATGGTCATTGAAAACTGTCACTAAAAACTATGAGTAAAAGTCATCGTCAAAAAACACATTATCTAGAGTCTATCATTCAAAGTATCAACTTTCTTGTATTAACCTTGTCCTGATAAGTTTTGAATAAAGCCAGATTACACTGGTCTTAATATTTGATATTTATTGCATTGTCCATGGCGTTAAAAATGTCAGCAAAAGCAGACATAGATTGAGACAAAAAAAGCACCTTGGCAAGGTGCTTTTTGTAGAACAAAG
>NZ_PJAT01000014.1 GCF_002836715.1 Psychrobacter sp. 4Dc | reverse complement strand
ATAGTCGTCTGACCTTTGACAAAAGCATTATTGGTTTGCTGTACCGTTGGGGTGAACGGTGGAAGCTTCCATGCATACAAAATCAATGCCACGCCAATGACAATCAATAAAATTAATAAGCCTAAATTTAGATAGGATTTTTTCTTGGGCGACCAACCAGTAGTATCGGGTATTGGCTCTTTTGGTGGCATTGGTGGTTCATTGCTATCTGAACTGTTTTCTACATCACCTTCTGCTGTCTTAGTTACTGATGGAGAAGAAGTTGCAGCAGACTCTTCTTTACTTATATCGGACGCTATAGGTGTGTCTGTTGTTGGAGCGCCAGTGGCCGTCTGAGGTGTTTGACTAAGCTCATTTGGTTTTTCTTGGCTCATGACGTGCTCCTAAATTTTCAATAAATATTAAAATAGACTGGCTATAAATGAATGGGGTGAAACATGATTAATAGAATAAACTGAGTTATTTTGACTCACGCATTTTTGCAATAACGGCAAGCTCTTTAGCAAGTGGATTGCGCTTGTGGTAACGGTTATAAAAATAGTTGATCAATAAAATGGCTGTAACGAAAGTAGCAAAACTGGCCATCAAAAAGAACAGATCGCTATAAGCGGAGACAGTTGCTTGGCGCTGAATGCCTTGCAGTACTTGGCTAACTGCACTGATATTTGCTTGGGCCGCGTCAGTGGTCTGATTCGACAGCATGTTACGAGTGCCTGCCACCTGAGCGCTAAATGCAGGATCGCCCAAATTCAATGAGCTGACCATATCTGCATAATGCATTTGTGTACGAATGGTCGTAAATGCCTGAATGGCTGCCGCACCTGCCAGTCCGCCAACTGTTTGGGAGATGCCAAAAATCACTGAAAAACTAATAATATACGCAGGGCCACTGCCAATAGCCCGCAAAAACCCTTCAAAAACCAAAGGCCCCATGAAATAGACTGCAGCAAAGGCAATCAAAAACTGGCTAAGATAAAACATATAGGGCGCTGAATTAATAGACACACCAACATCCATCCAAGAACCTAAGGCAATCAATGCCACTGCAAAAATAACAGGTCGGCGCAAATCCATCGCATTGGTACTAAAAATACTAATAATCAAAGCCAGTGCACTGGCGGCTATAATAACAGCATAAAAAGTAACCAGCTGATCGTTACCGTAGCCGAGGTTAGCGAGCAATCCTGCCGCTCCGACATTTTGCTCAGATAGCAAAATCCGCATGACAGCGCCCGTCACCATGAATGCAATAATATTGCGGCTACGCATCCAGCGCACTTGTAGCATCGGATTTTTGCGATGTGTCTCAATCCACAACGCGATGCTAATCCCGACGATAGCAATCATCAGTGGATAGACAAGCCAAGGTGTCGTCCACCATAAAATTCGACCCTGTACCAAAACGACAGCCAATGCCGCCAGACCACTGGCGAAAAAACCAAAGCTTACAAAATCCAATTTCTCAAATACTTTTTCTGTATTCCCTGGTGGTAGCTCTAATATATTAATCAGCCCAAAACAAATCAGCGCCAGACCAAATTGAAATAAAAACAAGTTCTCAAGCTGACCGTCGATGGCGAGGTAGGGCGAGATGACACGTGATAATGGAATACCAAACTGTACCAAACCAAAACCCAATATGAGACCACTAGTACGTTTGACGGTTGGCATACCCTGAAGACAATAAAACAAGCCCAATACGGTCATACCACTTGCCACCATACCACTAAGTCCCCTAGCGACAATCTCTAAATAATAGGGCTCAATGCTAATATTAGGTGTGTCTAACAAGTGACTGCTGATCAGCCACTGTAGACTGGTGGCGGCTAACAAAAATGACAGGGTGATTTTGCTAAAAAGCGACATGCCAAATTGCTGACGAATTTTGTACAGCAGAACGGTGATACAGGCATTGGTCATATTATAACTGACCGATATCCAACCACCTTCAGCTGGCGTTAAGCCTAGCTGACCCTGAATTTGCGTCAGGTTGGCGACAAGTAGACCATTTTGGAAGCTGGCTGTGAGACCCACAAAAATCCCAATAAGCAAATAAAATACTTTACGGCGTGCCGGATGGTCAGGATTGGCTGGAGATCCCACCATTATTGGCTGTTCGTGGGGCTTAAACTGGTATTCGTTACTCATGGGCGTACCACAATCTGTATAAGGAAATAGAGTGATATAGGACAGATGCCAGACGGGGAGTCAGGTCAGTGTAATTGGTATTTATAGCGTGAAAAGCCAGTCAACTCACTGATGGTATCTGAAAGATAACCCAAAAAATTCAGAAAGGATTTTATCATAACTTTTATCGTGCTTTTGTCATCGACACGTAATTCATGGATGGTGCTGAGCAATTTGTTTGGTTGCTCTATAGCTTAATGCTCTCATATGACATTGATGACTATAATTCGATGGTTACTCATGCAATCATAAAATAAAGCACGCATAAAAAACAGCTCTATACAGAGCTGTTTGTGTGTATCGGAAAATTGGTCTGTCAGTTATGATGCAATGCTAAACGGATTGGTCGTACTTAGCCTCTAGCTGCATAGCGCGCTGATAGCTATCGAGACTGGCAAGCGCTTCAGCATACTGCCTGATATTCGAGTAAGCGTCGAGTTTTTGACGCTTAGCGAGAATGATTAAGTCAAATGACAACATAAAGTCAGCACCACTTAGCTTATCACCCACAATGAACGACTTACCTTTAACCGAAGCATCCAGATATTCAAACAATCTGGTTTTTTCTGTATCGATATAGCCACTCAAAAACTCATTGTCATCAATGCCTGCTTTTTTGGTAAATAGCTCAAGCATTAATGGCAACATCAGCGAGCTTTCTGCAAAGTCAATCCACTGCAGATAATATCCATAATCTGAACTATCTGTAGCAGGGCGCAGACGCTCTGGCGCAAACCGTTCGATCAATAACTCAGTGATAGCACCTGACTCAGCATAAATCTGTCCATCCATTTCAATAACCGGAGACTTACCGAGTGGATGTACAGCCTTTAGAGAGTCTGGTGCTAAATGAGTCTTGGCATCGCGCTGATGGCTGACGACTTCATAAGGAACGCCTAGCTCTTCTAAGAGCCATAGCGTACGTAATGAACGTGATTGATTGAGATGATGTAAGCGAATCATGGTATCGACCTTATTGCGTAGTGAATTTGACTAACCTTTCAGCTTTGCCATTAGGCGCTTAGCAGCTTCTTCTGATGATGCAGGGTTCTGACCTGTGATTAGTAAACCATCTTCAACAACAAATGATTCCCAATCAGCCGCTTTTTCGTAGTTGCCACCATTAGCTTTCAATGCGTCTTCTACTAGGAATGGTACTACGTCTGTTAGGCCAACTGCGTCTTCTTCTGAGTTAGTGAAGCCAGTCACTGTTTTGCCTTTTACTAAGTACTCGCCATCGACTTTAACGTTTTTAAGCGCTGCAGGAGAATGACAAACAAAAGCAACAGGCTTGTCTTGCTTAACAAAAGTCTCGATCAGATTGATAGAGCTTTCATCTACTGCCAAATCCCACAATGGGCCATGACCACCAGGATAAAATACTGAATCGAAATCTTCTACTTTCATGTCAGCAAGTTTCTTGGTATTGGCCAAATGTTCTTGAGCGTCTTTATCGTCTTTAAAACGAGTGGTGTCTTTGGTTTGCGTGTCTTCTGTGTCACTACTAGGATCTAGTGGTGGCTGACCACCTGCAGGAGACGCTAGAGTGACATTAGCACCCGCATCGAGAAACGCATAGTAAGGAGCTGCAAATTCTTCTAGCCAAAAGCCAGTTTTCTTGCCAGTATCGCCTAGACGGTCGTGTGAGGTTAGTACCATTAAAATATTCATAATTATCCTTATTTATTGTTTATATGTTAGTAACTATATAGCCAACAGTCATACGTTTTACGTTACATCATTAGCTGTTTTTACTTAATTAGCCTAAATGCAAATAATGACTGTTAGCATTATTCCTGCTTTGTGAACAACTTTCAGTAGTGATATTAGCAATTTATGTTGTTAAGTAGTTATTCATAACGATTGCTAACTATCAGTAGCTGCTTAACTACTCAATGTTTAACCAGTAACTACTTAACGTCAGATACTTTGATTACGGTTTTACCAAAGTTATCACCGTTTAACATACTGACAAATGCATCTGGGGCATTATCTAGACCGTCAGTAATGTGCTCTTTGGTTTTCACTTCGCCTGACTCTACCCATTTGCTCATGGTTTCTAAGAACTCTGGGAAGTGGTCGCCGTACTCTTCAAAGATAATGAAACCTCTGACAGTTAGGCGTTGGCTTAAGATAAGACCCATCAACATACCTAGGCGATCTTTGCCATCCGGTAAATCAGTTGCGTTGTACTGCGATACCAGACCACATACTGGAATACGTGCGTGGTCGTTAAGTAATGGCATTACCGCATCAAATACTTTACCGCCAACGTTTTCATAGTAAATGTCGATACCATCTGGACATGCTGCTTTTAATTGCTCAGCGAAGTCATCGGCTTTGTGATCGATACAGATATCAAAGCCAAGCTCATTGACTGCAAAGTCGCATTTCTCTTTACCGCCTGCCACACCGACAGTGCGCAGACCATATTGATTACCCACTTGACCGACAGTGGCACCGACCGGTCCAGTTGCTGCTGCCACGACTAAGGTTTCGCCTTTTTGTGGTTTACCGATATCAGTCAGACCCATGTAACCCGTGAACCCTGGCATACCTAACACACCTAAACCATAAGAAGGGTTAGACATATTTTTGTCCAGTTTCAGGACGCCTTCGCCATCACTGACACTGTAGTCCTGCCAGCCTGAGTTTGATACGACTAAGTCGCCTACCGCGAAGCTATCGATATTTGACTCGACCACTTGCGCTACGGTACCACCCATGATGACGTCACCGACTTCTAACGGGTCTGCATAGCTTTTTGCATCGCTCATACGCCCACGCATATACGGATCTAGTGACAGATATACCGTGCGTAATAGCATCTCGTTATCTTTTGGCGTAGGAATGTCGCTAGTTGCCATGTCAAAATTGTCAGCAGTTGGCTCGCCATTAGGACGGCTAGCCAATTTGATTTGACGGTTTGTTTGTTGATTCTGTTGTTTGTCGAAGCTCATTGTAGGACTCCTTTATATTTATTAATTGTCATTATTATAGTGGTGTTAAATGTAGTAGCTACTCAGCATGGAATAGCTACTACTATAAATAGCATAACGATATGTACTTATTGTTACTGTCGCGATTTTTCTTATAATTCTTTAAACAGTTCTTGCTAAAGCGCTTATTAAGACGCTTTGCTAGTTACAGCGCGCTGCAGGATACGACGTGATACTTCTAAGTCGTTGGTGCCATGTTCACCAAGCTTGACCATGTTATGCACTTCAAGCTGCTTGATGATTGGATCAATCGCTGATTCAGTCAAGTCAACGTCTTCTAGGCTAACTGGCAAGCCAAGCTCGCGGAAGAAGTTTTCAGTGTAAACAATAGCCGTTTCGATGATAGCATCGTCGTCTAGGTCAGTATCGGTGATGTTCCATACGTTACGCGCATACTGAAGCAGTTTTTCTTTTTTGCTTTCTTTTAGCTCACGCATGACTGATGGCAATACGATGGTTAGCGTACGTGCATGATCGATAGCATGTAATGATGTTAGCTCATGACCAACCATGTGAGTTGTCCAGTCTTGTGGTACACCAGTACCGATCAGACCGTTCAATGCCATGGTTGCTGTCCACATAATGTTTTTACGTGTTTCTAGGTTGTCGGAATCTTGCTTAACAACTAAGCCTTCATCGATAAGGATTTTAAGTAAGCTTTCAGCAAAGGCGTCTTGTACTTTAGCGTTTACTGGGTAAGTCAGATACTGTTCCATTACATGAACAAATGCATCAGCAACACCATTCATAACCTGACGCTCAGGCAAAGTAAGTGTCTTGATTGGATCTAGAATTGAGAATTTAGGGAAGGCCAATGGGTTACCAAACGGTAGTTTTGCTTGACGTTCGCTATAGTTGATCACGCCGCCTGAGTTCATCTCAGAACCTGTGGCTGGGATAGTCAGTACCGCACCCAAGTCGACAGCAGAATCGATGTTTTTGCAATAACCAGTTAGGGCATCCCAAGCTTGGTCACGTGAGACAGTGCCGTCTTCTTCAGTCAATGAAGAAACGAGTGCGACAAATTTGCTACCGTCAATTACAGAACCACCGCCAACTGCTAATAAGAAGTCGATGTTGTGCTCATTAACCATATCAGCGGCTTTAAGTAGCGTGGTGAATTCTGGGTTGGCTTCAATGCCACCGAATTCAAATACAGTACGGTTACCGCTTGCCGCTAGTGCAGTTTTTACTTCGTCTAAAGTACCAGTACGCTGTGCTGAACCACCACCATAAGTGATAAGAACACGTGCATCCGTAGGAACTAGATCTGATAATTGCTCGATTTGACCTTCACCAAAAACGATACGGACTGGGTTGTAGTATTGGAAGTTATTCATAAGATTCCTAATTAGTAATAAAAAGTGATTAATAAAAACGGTTCAATTAAATGGTTTTGACATGAGATATTGTCTGATATCAATCAATGAATGAAATGATAAGCAATGCTCGTATAGGCATTCATTCTTAATATTTGTGCGCATTGTACACCAATTAGACCAGTCGTCTAGTGGTATTTACAAAACTCTCGTATAACTGTTTAAGTCATATGCAGATGTCTTTCAGAAATTTGTTTAAAAAAGAGAAGGCAATGAAGCACACTGAACACTCAAGCATAGTACTGACAGCTACTATCTATGAGCGTTATGAATATTCAATGTGCCTTAATGGTTACGTTAGAAGTGCAGTCGCTAGAAATCCGAACAGTTGACGATTAGCGTCCCATTTGGGTCGTGGTCATCTGCCAAATTTCTGCTAAAGGGGTATTGGTTTGGCTAATCTTTGCAATCAAGCTTGCGCCAAGCCATGCAAAATACCAACGCTTGGCCATACTCTCAGCCGAGATGTTATCGTGACGAGGGACGGACTCATCGAGCCAGCCAGCTTTGATCTGCTTAGCGAGCCACATGGTCGTCTGCTGATAGCCAGTATCGAGTGCCTTACGCATGGTTTCTGACATATCGGCTACCTCTGCGCTGAGCTTCACTACCAAGCATTTCTCATGGTCACAGCCATTCTGCTGGGTGTCATACCAGTTTTGAAAATAATCATATAGCTTTTGCTGTGCACTGACATCTTGTGCATCGATGACATCCAACCGAGTCTTATATAAGCTAAAGTAATGATTAATAATGGCTTCACCAAAGGCTTCTTTAGAAGCGAAATAATGGTAAAAAGAACCCTTTGGCACACCTGCTGTATCTAAAATTTGCTTTAGACCAACAGCGGTAAAACCTTTTTTAGCGATTAGTTGATAGCCAGTGGCAAGTAAATGAGCTTTGGTATCTGGGGTAGTTGCGTCTGTAGTAGACATAAACAGAATTGTCTCCCTTAGTAGTCGCTTATATTAGCGTATGTATTAGATAGTCAGTTGAAACAGTTAACGTTCATTTGAACGTCACGTTGATGGCATATTGTAATAGGATATAGTTATATGTGTTACGTTTTATCAACAATATTCACTGACAAAATAGTCTTGTTTTATTAGTAGCTATGGTAGCATTAGACCAGTCGTCTAGCAAGGTAGGTTTTGTTGTTATCCGTTACCGTTAGTATTTATTGCTAAAGATCATTTTTCATTAGAGCTTTTTTAATTGATGACTATTGATTGATAGCTTGGTAACGATTTCAGACTTACTACCTGCCAGATATTTTCTCATTAAGATATCGCCGACTTAATAATTTTATTTTAAT
>NZ_PJAT01000013.1 GCF_002836715.1 Psychrobacter sp. 4Dc | reverse complement strand
GAATAATATTAATGAATAAAACGACCTCTACACCCTCTACCCTACTTGAGCTCGCTGGCGGCACATTCGATGCGCTTGATTGGTCAAATTGCGCACTCGTTCTTATCGATTATCAAAACGAATACGTCGATGGCGCTATGCCATTAGGGGACGCTGGGGCAAAAGCTATCGCCAATGCGCGCCTACTACTCGATAGAGCGCGTCAGCAAGATTTACCTATCTTCCACATTACCCATCATGGCGCCAAGAATGGCAATGTCTTTGATCCTTTATCAGCTAATGTTGAGATAGTCGAGCAATTGCAGCCGCAAGATGGCGAAACAGTGATTGCCAAAAAGCATCCGAATGCCTTTTATGATACGCAATTACAATCACTGATTTCAGCAGCAGAAAAAAAGCAGATTATTTTTGCAGGTTTTATGAGTCATATGTGCGTCAGCTCAAGCGTCCGCGCCGCATTTGATTTAGGTTTCGATAGTTTTGTCTGTCACGATGCCTGTGCCACGCGCGACTTACCTAGCGCTACAAGAGAGCCGATAAGCGCTGAAATCATGCATGATACTGCCATGGCCGCACTACAAGACAGATTTGCCGCGATGGTAACGACCGATGAATTGGTCAATGGCTAGTATGTTGGCATCATCGGAGAATGATAATGTAACCGTTAAACCATAGCGTAAGTTAGTACAGCATAATAATTCAAACGTATTACCCAAGACTTGCTAACTGCGCACGATTATCGCAATATGCTACACTACTGTGATTGCTCAACAGACCAAATAATTTAATAATCTGACAGGTATAAGCAGACATACAAATCCTGCAATTTTCATAGCTCTAATAAGGATAACTATATGAATATCAAATTATCTCAGCATTTACCAAAGACCCATACGCAAAAAATCCTGAAAAAAGAAGCCAAAAGTAAAGACGATGCTTGTCTGGTTGTATTGGTCGATGACAAGAAAAACATTCTTGCTGAATCTGTGCTGACCGAATATACCACTCGTATTGAGCAGCTGATTGAAGTATCTCACTTCAAGGGCACTACCTGTGAGACTGTTGCTGACTATGCGCTGGCAGGTGATAAAAAAACCACTAAGCAAAACCCTGTACAACTGCTATTGGTCGGTGTAGGTAACACCGATAAGTTCAACAACACCGTACTGCAAAAAATCGCTAATACGATCTATAGCAGCACACAAAAGCGTGTGTCTTCTATCACTGTCGCTTTGGGTGATGCACTAGAAGAAAATCACTTTGGTCAATTTGCCCTTAATCTGTTGGCAGCAAGCTACCGCTTTGACAAGTACAAGTCTGAGCAAGCAAGTCCTGTATTGACTGATGTTTATCTGTTAGCTGATGAGTCACTACAGCCTGCGCTAGCATTTGCTCAGTCAGTATTTGCTGGTCAGAGCCTGACTCGCGATGTAGCCAATGAGCCAGGTAACATCTGCTTCCCAGCTTATATGGCTGAACAAGCTCAAGAGCTTGCAAAAACTTACCCTGACCTATTAACCGTGAAAGTACTAGGTGAAGACGAGATGGCAGCGCTAGGTATGCATTGCTTCTTGGCCGTTGCACAAGGCTCCACCAAAGAAGGTAAGCTGGTGCTCATGGAGTACCGTGGCAAATCAGAATTTAGTTCAGTTGCAGGCACTACCGAGCAAACTACTAGTAACGCAAAAGTGAGTGGTCTAAAGGCATTGGCGGATAAACTACCAACCAAAAAGTCAGCTAAAAATGCAAGCAAAAATAGCAATGACAATGCACCAGCGGCCAATGACGACGCACCTATCGTATTAGTTGGTAAAGGCGTAACCTTTGATTCAGGCGGTATCTCAATCAAGCCAGGTGCGGCGATGGATGAGATGAAGTTTGACATGGGTGGTTCGGCGTCAGTACTTGGTACAATCAAAGCATTATGTGAAGCTCGTCTACCAATCAACGTCGTTGGTGCGCTAGCCTGTGCTGAAAACATGCCATCAGGTGATGCCACGCGTCCAGGCGATATCGTTAAAGCGATGAATGGTAAATCAGTTGAAATCTTGAACACTGATGCTGAAGGTCGCTTAGTACTAGCAGATACTTTGTGCTACGTGCAGCGTTATCAGCCAAAAGCCATCATCGATGTTGCCACCTTGACTGGCGCTTGTGTGGTTGCACTAGGCCATGTGCGTTCAGCCGTATTTAGTAATGATGAAGATGTGCTGTTTGATTTAGAAAATGCCAGCAACCTATCAGGCGATCTTATCTGGCATATGCCTTTAGATGACGAGTATCAAGCTCAGCTTGATTCACCAATCGCTGATATGCAAAACATCGGTGGTAAAGGTGCTGGCGCGGTAACTGCCGCCTGCTTCTTGTCGCGTTTCATTGAAGAAGGTCAAGCATGGGCCCATTTAGACATCGCTGGTACTGCATGGAACTCAGGCAAAGACAAAGCAGCCACTGGACGTCCTGTGCCACTGTTTATGCAATATCTAAAAAACAGCGCAGAGATGGCTTAATCCATTTATGAAAATTAGTTTTTATGTATTAAGTGAAAGTAAGGCCCAAGATTTCTTGGGCTTTATTTGTCAGCTGACTCAGACGGCGCTTAACAAAAGCGCTCAGTCTTTGCTGATTTTAATTGAAGATGAGACATTACTAGCAAATCTAGATACGGCACTTTGGGCTCAAGAGCCTACGAGTTTTATACCGCATCAATGTCTTTCTGATAATGACAATAAAAGTACCAGTGATAGAGGTACTGATGATAGTAACATTGCTACTTCTGAAGTATTAGCGCCTGTACTATTAGGCAATCATATGCCAGCTGATTTTAATGGTATCGTGCTCAATACGACGACACGTCCCGTCAACGATTTTATGACTGCTACCAATAATTCAAAACCCTCTCGAGTCCTTGAGCTGATCCTACCTGATGCCACAAGTACACAAGAAGGTCGTAATAAATATAAAGCCTACCAGCAATTAGGTTACGATCTGACCCACTTTAAGGTGTAGCTCTGCCGTTTATTTTCCCTTCATCTCTTACAGCGACATGTCTTCCTACCTATATATCACTGCCTATATCGCTGCTTTTACTCTCCTATAAATGAGGTATTCTGAGTAGCTAGCCCTTGCCTATAAGTGCTGCATTCTTTTTGTACTAGTTGTATAACTCTACTATTCCTCTATTTGCATGCAACAGCTACTGCTATGAGCGGTATGCGAATATGTCAAAAAATGCTACCATCCTTCGATAGATTTTCTGTTGTGACAATTCACTTACTTTTAACGGACTTGAGGGTGTACAGATGCGTTCATTAATTGCGATGTATCAGCGTATAGGGCTGGTGTCGCTTATTATTATTGGCTTGGTATTAGGGGTATTGATTGGTTGGCTGGCGCCAAGTATCGGCACCGCCATAGGGTTGCTTGGTACACTCTTTGTCGGCGCACTAAAAGCAGTCGCTCCCATCCTAGTATTTATTCTGGTTATGGCAGCAATTAGTCAACATCGCAGTGGCAATGAAGTCTACGTAAAGCCGGTGCTTATTATGTACATGTTCGGCACTTTTTTGGCAGCGCTAACAGCAGTCGGTGCCAGCTTTTTATTCCCGACTGAGCTGGTCTTGATCAACGCCGATATCGCACAAGTACCACCTGCTGACCTAAAAGAAGTCTTGACGAACTTGCTCATGAACTTGGTCGCCAACCCGATTAATGCAATCGCTGAAGCCAACTACATTGGTATCTTAGCATGGGCAATTATTATCGGTTTTGCCCTGCGCCAAGCCAGTGATACGGCGCGCAATGTTGTCGGTGATTTTGCTGATGCCATCTCACAAGTGGTTAAATGGATTATTGCTTTAGCCCCATTTGGTATCTTAGGCCTAGTCGCTAGCACGGTTGCTGAGACAGGCTTTGCTTCTTTGGCAGGCTACGCGCGTATCTTAATGGTATTAATCAGCTGTATGTTATTCATTGCGTTGGTCGCCAATCCGCTTATCGTCCTTATTAAAACTGGCAAGAACCCTTATCCACTCGTGTTCAGATGTCTGCGCGAATCAGGAATTACTGCCTTCTTTACACGTAGTTCAGCGGCCAATATCCCAGTCAACATGAACCTTGCCCGTAAGCTTGGATTGCATGAAGACACTTATTCGGTGACCATTCCCCTAGGGGCCACCATTAACATGGCGGGTGCTGCGATTACGATTAACGTCTTAACGCTTGCTGCTGCTCATACGTTGGGTATCGAAGTGACGTTTGCATCAGCGCTGCTACTCAGTCTGGTTGCTACGATTAGTGCTTGCGGTGCTTCTGGTGTTGCTGGTGGTTCATTGCTATTGATTCCACTCGCTGCTAGCTTATTTAGCATTCCAAATGATATCGCGATGCAAGTAGTTGCGATTGGCTTTATCATCGGTGTGATTCAGGACTCAGCTGAGACTGCTTTGAACTCTTCTACTGATGTATTATTTACAGCAGCAGCGGATCCGACGTATTCGCGTTAATTTCTGCTGTAGTATTTTATATAGACATAAAAAAAGGGCCTTTAAAGGGCCCTTTTTTTATGTGTTATTTTGATTATTTGATTACTTTAGGTTGTCTATATCAACTTCGATAACTGGTGTTTTCTGCTCTATTTGACGTTTAAGTTGGCGCAGTTGCTCAACCTCATCTAACAGCTCAAGTATCAAACCAATTGCTGGTACGCTGGCTTCAAAATCACGACTCAATCGCGATGCACGGCGCACTGTCGTCAGCTGATAACCAGTAAATTTTTCATGCTCTGGTACATCATACTCAATGATGTTTTCTTCGATTAATTCGATGACC
The DNA here is from genome assembly GCF_002836715.1 of Psychrobacter sp. 4Dc. Taxonomy (GTDB): domain Bacteria; phylum Pseudomonadota; class Gammaproteobacteria; order Pseudomonadales; family Moraxellaceae; genus Psychrobacter. Next base: position 3,521 of record NZ_PJAT01000013.1, on the reverse strand, counting down.
CATTGGCGCTCTTGGCCACAGGCAGAGACCAGTTCATCTAAGCTCATGATGATGTCTGTAAATTCAGTCGAGTGGTTCATAGCTATTATCCTCGTTTTCTCTTTATTTCATCGGTATCGTATTCATCTCTGCTATTCGTTTATTACTTCAGTAATAAGTAATGGTTATTCATAATCTTGTTTAACGACTAATATTGGTATCCGCAAAGGCTTGTTTTAGCTGCTCATAAGCCTGTATCGACGCATCACTACTGACATCAGGATTGACGATATTTAGAGTTAGATACAAGTCACCTGCTTGCTTAGCAGGGATACCTTTTCCTTTAAGACGTAAATTGCTACCGGACTTGCTATTCTTAGGAATGGTCACACCAAGCGTACCCGCTGGCGTACTGACATTGATTTTTTCACCCAATGCCGCTTCCCACGGTGCAATATTCACAGTTTGATAAATGTCTGCGCCTTCTATACGAATATTGGCATCATGACGAATTTTAACCTTCAAAAACAAATCGCCATTTTTGCCATTACTGCTACCAGCAGCACCTTGCCCTGCTAAACGAATTTGCTTACCATCAGTGATACCTTTAGGAATTTTTATCTTAAGGGTTTTATTATCGTAGTCGACATTACCATTGGGCTGACGAACAGGGACGTTTAGCTTAATACTATAGTCGTCGCCACTATATACTGAAGACAAATCAACGGTAATCTCGGCATGCTGATCTTGACCTTTGCTATCTTGCGTCCCAAAGCCACCACCAAATTGATCGAAACCGCTGCTTTGAGAGCGACTGCCCGTTTGTCCACCAGTCGACCCACGTGCGCCGCGACCAAATGCTGAAAAAATATCATCGAAACGAAAACCACCATCACCAAAGGCTTCACCGTCACCAAACTGATCTTTGATATCTTCCCAGCGAAAACCACCTTGACCCGCACCAGTTTGCCCATTGCTCCCAAACCCACTTGATCTACTTTGACCTGCGAACGGATTATTGAGCATAGCGTCATATTCAGCGCGCTTTTCTTTATCTCTGATCGTTTCGTAAGCGTTGTTTATTTCTGCAATTTTATTATCAGCGTCTGGATGATCACTGACATCGGGATGATACTGACGAACGAGCTTACGGTATTTTTTTTTGATATCAGCGTCTGAGGCGTCTTTTTTGACCCCTAAAATGTCATAGTAGTTTTTCTCTGCCATGTTATTTTCCCCAAAATAAAAACATATTAGTGGTATCAGTCTGCCAATTTCAAACGATACGGTATAAATGGCTACTAGATTTTGCTATAGCAATTTTTGTAGCCTACTTATCATCATAACAATAATTACAACAAACACCGTTATATAAATATTACCAGTAATGATGCCAAGCGATAGCAGCATCTATCGTATTTGAATCACCTAACACTACGCTATTATCGGCCATCACAGTGTCTGAATACGTCACTATAAGTCTGGCGTCGTTATTCTTTGATAGCTGCTGGCGTAATATCAATTTGGCAACATCAATAGCAGCGCGCCCTTCTCGCTTTGAAGTTACGTAAGACAATTCAGCACTTTGGTTATTACGTTTCATACGTAAGCCAAGCTCAATACCGATATCTGCGTGTCTGTCTTGATCATGGACCGTCGCATTGACCATACCATAGCCAAGTATATGTTTACCAAACTTAGCGCCTGCGCCAACGCCAGCTTGTGCATAAGGGCTATGTCGATTGCCAGTAAACATGTCTGTACGAGCGCCTGTTTTTAGTTGCCAAGACAGTTTAGGTTCGCCCGATAACGGTTGTCTAAGATCTTCAATCTGCTGCATGTCTAAAAATACGAAATCCGTCAATGTCCATTGATGCACATCAAAGCTATAACCCAGTGACGCTTTTACGGCTTCAAAACGTTTATCAATATCTGTATGAGCGTTAAGTGGGTCTTTTACAAATAGTGATAAACCAACTTCTGCCCTCTCGTCAGATAAAACGACGGTAGTCTGCGTGGTTTTGTTACTCAATGCTGGAGAGGGTTTGTTCGGTACAGTCAGCTGAGCCAAACCATTGCTAGCTGGTAGCGCAAAACGCTGACTGAGCAATTCGCTTTTGAGAGCTCGCTGCTTCAGTGTATTGTCTTGTGTGATTTTATAAGTACGATGTAAGATCAGAAAATCAAGCGCAACCGCCCTATCGTCCGCGTTTAAAGTAGCAAGCGGGGCAGTGCTTTCTGTACGAATGACAGAGTTTATGATGGATTGTATTGGCTTAGGTAATTGTACAAACTTCTCGCGCAGCTGCGTTTGTTCAGAGGGCAAATAGCGTACTGAAGACACTAATGAATCAGCGCCATTATCGTGTTCTAATAGCTGATCGAATACATAGTCTGGCGCATACCAAGGACCTACTCGCTCAGTCGTTCTTATGTCGCTTATCAGCTCAAGTATCTCTCCTGAGCGATAACCACAATTTTGTTTGATGAAGTAATAGTCAAAGCGAGCGGACTTTGCTTCGTATAAATGATAGTTCAATAATTGCGTTTCAAAGGTATCTAGATTGAGCACATACTCCCACATATCACGTTGCTCGTTCTTGGAGTATACCGCGTCTTGTTTAAAAAATTCCGTCTCTGAAAACCCAGCATCATAAAACCCAAATAGTCCTTTTAGCGCATACATCGCACCGTTCTCATTTTCTGGAATACGAGCGCCGAAGTTGTATGAGTTATTAAGTAAGTCCTCGCTAGATAGCTCTCTGACATCACTGTTCGTATTATTTGCATTATCTATAGGCGTGTTGGTTTTGACCAGTACATGACCAAATGAAGAAGCTGGGTTTTTTAGATAGCTGCTTACTAGGATCAGGCTTATTTCTTGATTTGCATCGGGTAATTTTGAGCAGTTTTTGAGATCGACGTTCAGCTCTGGTAAATGATGATTAAGCCATAAATATCTGGCTGGATACTTACAAACTACGCCCTCATTATTTATTTGCTCTATCGTTGCTATAAGCTCTGCATAGGGATCAAAATTACGTTTCGAACGAGGCTTAGGATTGGTTAAATAAAAATCTGGTGAGATGACTTCAGCCTTGCCATTTTTATAAAACAATAAATGTTGCCATTGGGAGTGCTTAGCCAATGATTTTAGTTTTATGGGATCAATAGCGGTATTTTTTTGAGAGTTTCGGTTTTGCTCTTGTATCTGCGATTCAGTGAGTCGTTGTACGCTTGGCTCAATATCTGACAAGTTCTCGCGATCACTTAAAGTCATGTCTGCTGCGATAGCCGAATCATTACTAGAAGAGAACTTATTTTCGTTATCTACTATTACTGGATCTGAAGCATAGGCATTCGTTTCATCAACTTCCGCATTGCAAATAGTCGTTGCAGCCAAGCAAGCCACCCATAAAAACATCTTTTGCATTTTATTTAGATACCATAAATACATGAGCAATAAAAAACACGTAAGCACTAGGTTTACGTGTTTTTATCATTAAATCATCAAAAGTTTGAGTATTAAACTAAAAACTTAA
>NZ_PJAT01000012.1 GCF_002836715.1 Psychrobacter sp. 4Dc | reverse complement strand
TTTTTTATTAAGTTTTTCACTAACTTGCTGCCAGACCAAATCAGGCAGCGTACCCAATGCTTTTAAAGGCATGGTTAGTTTTTTCGGAAATTCAATCACATCATGCCCGCTTTCGATACCGTCTCGTATGGCGTGACTGGCCTGCGCTGGCGTTTGGATAAACGGCATCGGAAAGTCATTCTGTTTGGTCATCGGCGTTTCAACAAAACCAGGTACGACTAAGCTGACTGACACATCATACGGAGCAAGGCTAATCTGTAGGGTCTTCATCAGATAATGGATAGCAGCTTTTGAGCTACCATAGGCCTCAGCGCGCGCAAAAGGCACATAAGCAGACGCTGAACCGATACCGACCAAGCGACCTTTTGAGGCAATTAGCTTTGGCAGCACTCCTTCGATCGCATGAGACAACGTGCCCATATTGACCGACATTACTTTCATAAACACACTGCTATCAAAGTTCGGCATATCTAAGTACTCACACATGCCAGCACCGCAAATTGCTAGATCGACATTGTCGATTTTTTCAAAAGCTTCGATGACCTTTTCTCGATCCATGAGGTCTAAATCAATCGTTTCTGCGCCTAAAGCCTGAAGTTCAGTCAACGCTTCATCGTCACGGCCGACCGCATATACATGATGATCTGCTAGCAAATAGTCTTTTGCCAACTGCTTACCAATGCCTGACGTCGCCCCAGTAATGAGAATATGTAATTTTTCAGTAGAATCTGTCATCGTAAATATCCTTTTTAAGTATTTTTATCTTTTTAAGTATTTTCATAATATGAAATTAATGCTCTTAAACTGATTGCTCAATGAAAATTTAGATTTTTGATAACAGCTAGCTATTATCATTATTCTTGGCAGATATCATTGGTCGCATTTCATTAAGCTATAAGCCATTTTATTTAACAAATCTAAATAATTATAGTGGTCGGCTACAGGTTTATTGTTGTGTCTTCGCAATCATATAGGCTTAAGCTTAATCTCAGCGTTTTATTTGTCATTTTCACAAGTACCCTGCTATCACAAGCAACAACACAATATTCTGTTACTAGCGTCATAAGACAGCTCAATATCAGCATGCTACAATGCAAAAACTAGCAATCGCGTCGTTTGCCGATGCATCATCAGCATCATCTATAATCGAATGACCGCCGTATCAAGGTAAGATAACACTATCTTTTTTCAAACTGCATGACATCTTGTCCTGATAGCAATGAAAACGTTATATAATTAATATCAGATTTTCACCAACCCCACCCTCATATAAAAAAGGATCTCTCATGAGCGAGTTGCAACTGTCTGACCGCGTCAACAACATCCAACCATCACCTACGCTAGCAATTACCAATAAAGCCAAAGAGCTAAAAGCAGCTGGTAAAGATATTATCGGTTTGGGCGCTGGTGAACCTGATTTTGACACCCCTGAACACATCAAAAAAGCAGCGATCGATGCAATCAATGATGGCTTTACTAAATATACAGCTGTCGATGGTACGCCAGAGCTAAAAACAGCCATCATCGAGAAATTCAAGCGTGACAACGACATCAGCTATGAGCCAAACGAAATCCTAGTATCGGTCGGTGGTAAGCAGTCATTCTTTAACCTTGCCCAGGCATTTATCAATCCTGGCGACGAAGTCATCATCCCAGCACCATATTGGGTCAGCTATCCTGACATGGTTATCATCGCAGAAGGCGTGCCAGTCATCGTCAAATGTCCAGCTGAGCAAGACTTCAAAATCACCCCTGAGCAGCTAGAAGAAGCGATTACTGATAAAACTAAATTGTTGGTATTAAACAGCCCATCTAACCCAACGGGTATGATTTATACATTAGATGAGCTAAAGGCCATCGCTGAAATATTGAAAAAGCATCCACAAGTTTATGTAGCTTCAGACGATATGTACGAGCACATTCGCTGGACAGGCGATAAGTTCTACAATATCTTAAACGCGGCACCTGAGCTAAAAGATCGCGCAATCATCTTGAACGGCGTGTCTAAAGCGTATGCGATGACAGGCTGGCGTATCGGCTATGCGGGTGGCCCTGCTAAGCTAATCGGCGCTATGAAAAAGGTACAGTCACAGTCTACTTCATGCCCAACATCAATCAGTCAAGTGGCTGCCGAAGTTGCTATCAGTGGTGATCAGAGCGTACTAGAGCCGATGGTAGCCGCCTTTGAGAAACGCTGTGACCTAGTCGTAGATGGTCTAAATGCCATTAAAGGTATTACTTGCTTGCGCCCTGATGGCGCATTCTATGTATACCCAAATATCGTACCGCTAATCAAAGCGGCTGGCCTGTCATCATGTACTGAATTCTCAGCATGGTTATTGGACAAAGTAGGCGTAGCAGTTGTACCTGGCGATGCATTCGGTCTTGGCGGCTATATGCGTATCTCGTACGCTACTGATGAGGCAACATTGAAAGACGCCCTATCGCGTATCGAAAAAGCAGTGGCTGACTTAGACGTTGCTGAATAAATCGTAAAGAGCAACGAGTCTTACCGCTGTTCATAAAAAAGACGCCCTATACATTCTATAGGGCGTCTTTTTTTACGCGAGTCTTGGGCATAACTAGGAAAAACACGCTATCTCATCATTAAACTGACAATTTTTACTAATTATGCAAAAAAAGGCTTGACGTATTTTTTAACTTTGCTAGAATACGCCCCACTTAGCAAGAACTCGTTAGAGACTTCTAAGGCTCGTTGTAAGCGATTAAACACTTACAGCCTATTCTCCAATAGCTCAGTTGGTAGAGCAACGGACTGTTAATCCGTGTGTCCCTGGTTCGAGCCCAGGTTGGAGAGCCACATTTTAGTAGTAATTTTCTTGAGTCAACTTTGATTCAATTATGGCATTTGCCAAAACCCTCATCAATTTGATGAGGGTTTTTTTATGCGTATCATTTAGGTTCTGTTGAACATTCAAATGTGGTACTGGCAGTGACTATTTTTTAGACAATACGCAGTGAAATTTTTGACGCCTAGTCGTTATAGGTTAGACAATTTCGCCATGTATTGGCAAAAAATAGCCCTGTCCTCCACTCGAGCACAGCTCTCGTCTTGCAAACGGGCAAAGCAGTGCTTTACTCGATCCGTTCTCAAGGCTGATGCTAAAATCACCTCAAACGTTGTTGCAAGCCTAGTTAAGGTCTCGACATTATCGTCGGTTTACGCCTAGTTTGATGCGATTTTCGCGATCAGCAGTCCTAATATTTGGATGTTCAACAGACCCTAATATTGATTATCTATTTTACCATTTTGATAAGCGCTAATAACTACTTTATCTCATACTTGATTATGACCATGATATTTAAAAGTAAATATCATAGTCACGATAAAACATTACTGTAGCAAGTTCTCTATTGGCTAACTTAGCTTGGCAATATTGGTAACCAGAATACCAATGCTAACAGTGTCACTAACAACACAGGCGGCGTGATCAGTAGACCAATCTTTATGTACTGTCTCCAGCTGATTTTGTAGTCCTTCTCTGCCAATACATGTAGCCATAGTAAAGTAGCCAGACTACCAATCGGCGTAAACTTAGGTCCTAAATCATTACCGATGACATTGGCATAAATCATCAGCTCTCGTGTTGCTGCAGGCACTTGTGCTTGATCAATTGCAAGCGCGCCGACTAGGGTCGCTGGCATATTATTCATAACAGAAGCAACTATCGCTGATAAAAACCCAGTCCCAACGGTAGCAATGACTGCGCCTTGTTGACCCAACCAGTTGAGTACTTGCGCACCATAGGCCGTAAGTCCTGCATTACCCAGACCGTATACCACTAGATACATACTAATTGAAAATAGTACGATTTGCCAAGGTGCTTTACGTACTACATCGCTTACAGAGACTACCGCACCATGCCCCCCTTGCCATATACGACCAGCGATTGCCATTAGTGCAACAGCAGCGATGCCCGTGACCAGTGAAATAGGCAACCCCAACGACTCTGTTGCAAAATAGGCGACCAGTAGCAAACCTAATAGTGGAAAAGCAGCTCGGAACACCAATGGATCGGTAATAGCAGACTCTGGAGCGCTTAGCTCGCTAGTCGAGTAAGTTTTTGGAATATGACGTGCATAGACAACCCACAACACCAGTAGCGTCGCTAATACAGACACTATATTGACTGGCACCATCACCGCCGCATAACGACCGAAGCCAATATCGAAATAATTGGCACTGACAATGTTGACTAAATTTGAGGTGACCAACGGCAGACTTGCCGTATCAGCAATAAAACCAGTCGCTATGATAAATGCTAACGCTGATGGTGGCGAAAATTTCAGACGTAGCAAGATAGCGATGACGATCGGAGTCAGTAGTAGCGCTGCACCATCATTGGCAAAAAAGGCAGAAATAAAGGCACCCAATATGACAATCATCGGAAATAATAAACGTCCTTGCCCATTACCAAGGCGTGCCACATGTAATGCTGCCCAGCCGAAAAACCCTGCTCGATCTAAGATAAGCGAGATGATAATCAGCGCTACAAAAGTAAAGGTCGCATCCCAGACAATATCCCAGACAATACCCACGTCTGATAACTGCACGACGCCAAGCGCTAACGCGACTAAAGCACCACCCATGGCGCTCCAGCCGATGCCCAATCCTTTAGGTTGCCAGATAACTAAGACTAAAGTGACCACAAAAATAGCAAATGCAAGCATTATACGACCTTACTTAAGCTGACTTTATTCAGCCGATTTAATATAGGGAATTAGATCGATTAGGGGGTTAGATCGATTTTTGATTGACGCGGCTCGATAGTTCTTCAGCACTCTCAACGCGTTCTGAATAACGATCAGTGAGATAATCTGAACGTCCGCGTGTGAGCCAAGTAAACTTCACTAGCTCTTCACAGACATCGACAAGACGCAGATATAACGGAGACATATCCATGCGATTGTCGTCGTTGAACTCTAAGAACGCTTTGGGTATCGAAGATTGGTTGGGGATAGTGATCATCCGCATCCAACGCCCAAGAATACGCATCTGATTAACCGTATTAAAGCTTTGACTACCGCCGCTGACTTGCATCAGTGCTAGGGTTTTACCTTGAGTTGGACGCACGCCACCTAGGGACAGCGGTATCCAGTCGATTTGCGCTTTCATGATACTGGTGATACTGCCGTGACGCTCTGGACTCACCCACAGCATACCTTCTGACCACTGCGCCAGCTCCCGTAACTCTTGCACTTTGTGATGGTCTGAGTCTACATCGTCAGGCAACGGCAAGCCTGATGGATCAAACATTTTTACTTCACAACCATACCAACGTAGCAATCGGCTAGACTCTTCAGCGGCCAATCTAGAAAACGAGCGTGCACGGACAGAACCGTATAGCACTAGTATTTTTGGCGGATGACGTGAGTCATTTGGCGCAACCAAAGAATCAACATCGATAGGCTGAAGATTATCTATATCAATATTGGGCAAATCGTCTAAGCTAAATTCTGGCGAAACAGTAGGATCAACGGCTAATGTTTGGTCAACCTCAGTGTTTGTCATGAGTAACAACCTCGCCGTCTTCTTTTGTAAAGCTACTTACTGGATTGGCTAGTAATTCAAACACACGCTCTGACGGACGACATAGAGCAGCGCCTTTATCAGTCACTACGATAGGACGGTTGATTAAAATAGGATGCGCTATCATGGCATCGATAATTTGATCGTCAGACAACTCAGGATTATCCAGACCAAGCTCATCATTAATAGCTTCTTTGCTTCTTAATAGCTCTCTAGGCGAAATCTGCATTTGTGCCAATAGTTCAACTAAACGGTCGCGGGTTGGTGTATTTTTCAGATATTCCACCACTTCTGGCTCTTCACCTGATGCTTTAATAATGGCAAGCGTGTTACGAGAGGTTCCGCATTTAGGATTATGAAAAATTAATGGCTTCATAGTGTTTACACCTATTTTATGTATTTATTGAATTGATAATTGGTTTAATCATTACCTTGCTCAGCAGACTCATTTACTCTACACCCGCTCAGGCTATCCATGAGTGACGCACACAATTCTGGATGTCCCGCACAGCAATCTTGCAGCAGGAACTGGATGACGTTATCCATATGTGATAGCGAAGCACGATAGATAATCTGTCGGCTATGACGCTGTGAGACCACCCATCCTGCCCGTGCTAGCACCGCTAAGTGGGCTGACATTGTGTTATGAGGAACAGAGAGCTGACGGGCTATTTCGCCCGCAGGTAGGCCTTCAGGCTCATGGCTGACAAGCAGCTTAAAAGCCTTTAAACGAGTATCTTGAGAGAGCGCAGCAAAGCTTGCGATAGCATTAGTTATTTCCATATGTCCAATAATACAGACATATTAAAATAATTCAATGTTTTACAGATATTTTTATTCTAAAAGAGATATCTCTGTGTAATTAACCTATATATATCAACAAGTAAAAGCAATTAACTAAATAGTGGAAATAATGATCACCTCACCTTTTCAACCTAAAACTCTCTACGTTTGGCCTTATGTAAATAACAAGTTTAATATATGTTATTGTATATTGATGACACTTATAAGTTCATGCTAGATTGAATAAGAGTTTATGCAACAGTAAAACTAAATTTGGCTGGTAGCTCTCGCTCTGTACTGCCAATAAACCTGATTAAAATAACTATTATGATTAAAACAACAATAAGGAAATGACCATGCTACTAGAGAAAATTAAGACCCCTGGACTTTCGCACTTATCCTACTTGGTAGGCTCTGGCGGTCAAGCAGCGGTAATTGATCCACGTCGTGACTGTGCGATATATGTAGAAAAAGCGCGTGCAGCAGGACTTGAGATTACTCATATTTTTGAGACACATCGTAATGAGGATTTGGTTTCTGGAGCACCTATGTTGGCCGCAATGACAGGGGCAACAGTTTTGCATGGACCTAATCCAGAACAACCTGTTGTCTACGCTGAGACAGTACGTAATGGAGACTGCTTTTCAATTGGCCAATTAGAAATCCGTGTCTTAGAAACGCCTGGCCATACTGATGATCATATTGCTTATGCGCTGTTTGACACGGCGTACCCAGATAGGGCTGTTGGCGTTTTTACTGGGGATGCGCTCTTTGTAGGTGATGTCGGTCGTACTGACTTCTATCCTGAGCGTCGTAGAGAAGTTGCAGGTTTACTTTATGACTCTTTACAAGACATTTTAGCGCTCGGTGATCAGGCGATTATTTATCCAGCTCATGGTGCAGGATCAGTCTGTGGTTCAGGCATGGCGGAACGTGAGTTTTCTACCGTCGGTCACGAAAGAATCAACAACCCACGTTTACAGATTACCGATCGTGAGACGTTTATTGACCTCAAGACTAGCGAAAACCATTATCAGCCGCCTTATTTCAGATTGATGGAGCACCTTAATATGGAAGGTGGTGAAGCGCCTCCAGTGGTTATGCGTCCGCGTAACCTTTCCCTCAAACAGCTAAATGACTGCGATGCTGATCATCTCATCGATATTCGTGAACCAATGGCGTATGCGTCAGGACACCTGCCCGGTTCTATGAGCTTACCTGTCAATATGCTACCTGCGTTTGCTGGATGGTTTATCGAGGAAGGACAAAGCTTGGCACTGGTAGCCTCTAATGAAGAACAACTGGCGACTGCGATGGAGCATCTGGTACGTATTGCTTTTGATAATGTCATAGGTGGTTATGTGGGTGTCGTCCCTGCCGCTGCTAAAGGCGAGAAGATGCAGCAAACCCCTATGATCGATACAACCGAGGTAGAGAGTCGCCTTAATAATGCTCAGAACTGGACATTGCTCGATGTACGCGATATCGATGAGAGAAATACTAATGCGATCGAAGGGTCACAGCATATCTATGTTGGTCATCTGAACGAGCGTTGGCATGAGCTTGACCAAAGTCGCCACTATACCTTGATGTGTGCCAGTGGTGCTCGGGCAACAATAGCAGCAGGGTGGCTCGCTAGTCGAGGTTTTGAGAACATTGATATCTATCTAGGGTCAATGGGCGCATGGCAAGCAACGCATGAGTAACTCTTTACCCTTAACTAAAATCTACAATGAGCTAAAACGCGGCTCAATTTTTAAACAATGCGTTTTAAGCAGAGGAATTTTAATGTGCTGTAACTAAGATATGCTATACCTAAAATAAGTACAAGGACCCTTCTTTTATTCAATATAAGACTGATATAAAAGAAGGGTTGTCGTTTTAGCTGACTTCTAAGTGATATGACTTAAATACATATAAATCGTAGTTCTAAATTCTAATTCTTACTGTACTTGCTTACCTGACTTGTAACTCATAAAACATAGATACATAAAAAACAGACACAAAAAAACCTCAAACAATCTAATGCTTGAGGCGAAACTTGCTTAAACCCAAAGGTTTAAATTC
>NZ_PJAT01000010.1 GCF_002836715.1 Psychrobacter sp. 4Dc | reverse complement strand
GTTGATAGATAAAAAACACTAAAAATTGGCAGTCGTTATCAACACGATCTAAGACTAATAATAGAGAGTGAATGCCGTGTAACATTTAATGATAGACTTCTTGTTAAAATGACTATAGCCTTATAGTTAAGATGAAATTCTATGAATTATTTTTGATAAGCGAGTGTATATTGATAGCGAATACACCTAACAAAATGAGCATTGAAAAAGTGCAAACGAAACGTGAGCTGGCGAAAGCCAAGACTCGGCGTGCGTTATTAAAAAGTGCCTTGCGGTTGTATAGTTTGGAAGGTGCTCAGGGCATGAGCATGAATAAAATTGCCAAAGGTGCAGGTATTGCACAGCCCAGTTTTTACAATCATTTTGAGAGCCTAGAGGCGCTACAAAACGAGCTGAGCGCCCAACTAAAAGACAATTATCTATCACCGATGCGACTGGCATGGGTCAATATGCTCAAAGATTATGATGTGTTGAGTAAAGAGCAGTTTAATCAGCAATGTCGACAATGCCTGATTATGATTTTTGATTCGGCATTTGAGAATATCGCGCTGTTTCAACATTTGTTAGAGGATCGCCCACGGTTTAGTGACAGTATAGAAAACCAATCTTCATTAAATAATGGACTGGGCAATCTGATTACCGAAATACAAGAAGAATGGACAGAGATATTTATTCAGGGATTGCAGTTATCTAATCGTACTTGCGAGCGCAGTGCTGTCAATCTATGCGTTGATATGGCGGCGGCACAGGTACATGAGTTGATATTGGGCTGTCATCAGCAGCGATACTCAAGACAACAAGCGATTGCCACCTTGAGTATCAGCTTTGACGCACTGTTCGCCAATTTTTTGCACGGAAGCAATACTAGTCAGTAGTGATAATAAGCAAAAATTACTGTCATGAAATCTAGAAAAAAAACACAACAGGGAGAGTGATTATGGCCACAACCACGGCTGCACCAACGTTAGGCGAAGCGCAAACGCATTTTAGAACTTGTACATTGTGCGAGGCAATGTGCGGCGTCGAGATAAAACATGATGGCGAAAAAGTCTTGTCGATTAAAGGGGATAAAAACGATCCCTTTTCGCAAGGCTATATTTGTCCGAAAGCCACTGCTTTGCAAGATTTGCATGAAGATCCTGACCGTTTGCGTCAGCCGGTAGAGAGAACGGCAGACGGTTGGAAATCTATTAGTTGGTCAGAAGCGTTAGATAAAGTTGCTGCAGGTATTCAATCCATACAGCAAAAGTATGGTCAAAATGCGTTGGGTGTTTATTTGGGTAATCCTAACGTACATAACATGGGCGGTATGTTGACCATCAAACAACTGCTTACCAGTTTAAAGACACGCAGTCGTTTTTCTGCCACTTCTATCGACCAACTGCCACATCATATTATTAGCATGCATCTATTTGGTCACATGCTGCGCATTCCAGTTCCCGATGTCAATAATACACAATACATGCTGATCATCGGTGGCAATCCGTTGGCTTCTAACGGCAGTATCATGACTGCGCCCAACATGCGTCAAAAGCTGAAAGATATAAAAGCTCGGGCGGGCAAGGTGGTGGTGATTGATCCAAGACGCACAGAAACCGCCGACATCGCCAGCGAGCATCACTTTATTCGTCCAGCGACGGATGTATTGCTGCTATTAGCTATGTTGAATGAAATCTATACGCAAGGCTATGCGAAGCTCGATACTAGAGTGGCGGCCTTGGCACCAGAGATCGATCGACTTGCTTTGTTCGCTGAACAATACACGCCTGAGTCAGTTGCAGACATCACGGGTATTACCGCAGCTGAGATCAAACGTATCGTCAAAGAATTTTGTGAAGCAGAAAGCTCAGTTTGTTATGGTCGCATGGGCATCTCGGTGCAAGAGTTTGGTTTGCTCAGCCAATATTTATCTATGATCATCAATATTGTCACGGGTCGTTTAGATGAAGTGGGCGGACTCATGTTCCCAAATCCTGCCGTCGATGTTGTGAACAGCTCAGGCCCAGGCTATCTGGGTAAACGTCATAGCCGCGTCAGCAACTTGCCAGATTTTAATGGTGAGTATCCAGTGGTTGCGATGGCAGATGAGATGTTGGTCGAAGGGGAAGGCCAGTTAAAGGGATTTGTTACGGTCGCTGGTAATCCGGTTCTGAGTACGCCAAATGGCGAAAAGTTAGATGAAGCACTATCTCAGTTAGAGTTTATGGTTTCGCTTGATTATTTTGTGACTGAGACCAGTCGCCATGCCAATATTATTCTGCCGCCTGTATCGCCATTAGAGCGCGACCACTATGACATTACTTTTAATGGTTTTGCCGTGCACAATGTCGCCAAATACTCGCCTGCCTTGTTTGATAAAACCGACGATACCAAGCATGACTGGGAGATTTATTTAGGATTGGCAGAGCGCTTAGACAAAGATGCGCCAGAAGCAACGCAAAAAGAACGTGCCGCGACAAAAGCCTTTGGTCCTAAGTTCTTGTTAGAGCAAGGTCTAAAGTATGGACCTCATAAAGACGTGACATTTGAAGCACTGGTCGAAAACCCACATGGTATTGATTTAGGTCCGTTGCATCGGATGTTGCCAGAGGCTATTAAACACGCTGATAAACAAATTCATCTTCATGTCGATTTTTATCAGTCAGATTTAGCCCGTGTTAAAGAGATGGTGCAACAGTACAACAGTAATGAGATTGTGCTAATCGGTCGTCGTCATGTACGTAGTAACAATTCATGGTTGCACAATAGCCATCGATTGGTAAAAGGTAAATCTCGCTGTACATTGATGTTGCATCCGCAAACGGCAGCGCGACATGGTATTGCAGACGGTCAAGATGTCAGAGTAACTTCTCGAGTGAGTAGCGTGGTCATTGCAGCAGAAGTGACGGATGAGCTGATGCCAGGAGTGGTCAGTATCCCGCACGGCTTTGGTCACGGCCGCAAAGGGGTTAAGCAAAAGATTGCTCAAGCGCATGCAGGTGTCAGCGTTAATGATTTGACTGATGAAACCCTAATTGACCAATTAAGTGGCAATGCGGCAGTTAATGGTGTACCGGTACAACTGGAAGCGCTTGAATCAGCAACAGATGACGCATTGGCTACCGCATCATAAACCTTGATGAATAGCGTAATCACTTAAGAATTGTCCTAAAATAAAAAGAAGGCGCTTACTATAGGTAAGCGCCTTCTTTTTTGCACAAAATTTTAATCTATCGCTTATCCGATTAAGCACTTATACCAATAAAGTCAAAATCAACGCTAGGTATTTCGCCCTGTATCAATAAGCTAATGGCTTTTGCAGAACCACAAGAATGTGTCCATCCCAATGTACCGTGTCCGGTGTTGAGCCATAGATTGTCAAAAGTCGCTGAAGCATTATGGCTACCATGTTTGACTTGACCGCAGTGCGCACGACCAATCAAAGGTACATTCGATGGGGTCATCGGGCGCAGTCCTGTCCAATATTGCACCGAGTTTGCGATGATGCCTTTTGGAAATAATTGCTGCACACGCCGAGTGATGGCTTCACAGCGCGTAGCATTTAGGTCTAGGTTATAGCCATTGAATTCAGCCGTACCAGCGACTCGCAATTTGTCACCCAGTCGTGAGGTAACTAGCTTAAACTCATCATCAATCAAGCTCACAAAAGGCGCTAAGTGCGGCGCGCGTGGATTCACCGTATACGTAGCCGAATATCCCTTTGCTGGAAATATTGGTGCGTGTATCCCCAATGGTTTTAGTAGAGGTACGCTATAGCTGCCAAGTGCGACCACATAACTATCAGCCGTAAAGGTCTGCGCATTTTCGCCTTTTGGACGGATGGTAATACTGTGCACATGCGGACGGGCAGAGTCAGCATCAGCATTGAGTGCTAAGATCTCGGTATTATATAAAAACTGTACACCAGCATCGATACAGCGCTGCGCTAAACGTTGGGTAAACAGGTGCGCATTGCCAGACTCATCACGGCTAGTATAGGTTGCCCCAGTGAGCTTATGCGCAATTGGGTAGAGCGCTGGCTCTAAATTGACGGCATTATTGATATCAATCACATGGCGCTCACAACCGAGCGCTTGCATACGTTCGGTTGGCTCGATGGCAGCATCAAACTCTGCCTGATTGGTATAAAAATGCATAATACCGCGCGTCTGTTGCTCGTAATTAATACCGATATCTGCACGCAGCTGTTGTAAAGTATCTCTTGAATATAGACCTAAGCGCACCATTTGCACGAGATTGGCATCGGCTCTATCGGCGCGGCACTCTTGCAGAAACTGCATGGCCCATTTGAGCTGAGCTTTGTCAGCTCGCAAACGATACAGTAGCGGAGCATCCTCTTTAAACAACCACTTGAGCGCTTTCATCGGGGTCGCAGGATTGGCCCAAGGCGTGGCATGTGAGACAGATATTTGACCGCCATTGGCAAATGAAGTTTGCATACCTGCTGCTGATTCGCGCTCAATCACAGTCACATCATAGCCTGCCTGACGTAGATACCATGCGGTGGTCACACCCACCACGCCTGCTCCGAGTACCGCAATATGTGTCATAGGATTCTCTATGCTCATGTTAGTCATGACGGTAACTCTTTATTGAACTACCGTCACCTTTGCTGTGTCGCTTGCATGATTCGATGTGCTTTTATTTTGGGCGTGCGACATCTACTTGTAGGGCAGCTGGCAAGTCCAATATGCTCAAATCGCTTTCTGCCAATTGTTCAGGACGTGCCACGACCAAAGCGGTAAAGCCATCGTCATTTTTCATTGCATTGACCACTTGGATTTTATCGAGCTTGTCACCTGCGTTTGGTGCTGCATCGGTGCCTTGGACATAGTGCAAAAATGCTTTGGGTGCAGATTTAAAGTAGATGCGAGCGATGACTTCTTGACCCAAGTAGCAGCCTTTATCATAGTCCATGCCGCCGCGCTGATGTAAACGCAGTTCTTGCGGTTGAAACTCACCCTGAGTTGCGGCCACAATCCAATAATTACCAGTAGCTAGGCTGCATGCCATCCAAGCCTGAGTATCCTCAGCAGTATTATGGTCGTCTTTATGGCTAAAAGTTGGCTCATCTGCTAGCACGCAAGGATAAATCGCTGCTGGTGCGCTGGTTTTAAATTTAGAAAATGCCCCGTACTTATTAAGATGCGCCTGCAAAGACTCAGCACAATCGCTACTTATGACCACATCATAATGTTTTTCTGCTTGTTTTTTGATCCAGATACCGAACTCAATACGACCTTTTAGATTACCGATGGCGGCGGCCTGATAGCTAAGCCCGAGCTTGGTAACGTCACAAGTCAATTGCCCTTGCAAGAATTTTTCGGCGTCTTCGCCTTGGATAGTTAATTGTGAAAACTGCGGTACAGCTGATAAATTTGAAGACTGAGTCATTGTTATTATCCTTCTGATGAGAGCTTACTTATTAATATATAGGGTAAATCGAAGTGATAAAAAATTATATGGGTGCTTTTATCATTGACAGCATCTGTGCACATAAATCTAAATGAGGCTAAGAAGAGTACCACAAAAAACCCTGCCATAAAAAACGTCATTACTAAGTGATGGGTTAAGCGTTAAATTGGGCATAGCGTTTGATTTTCAAGCTTACAAATTGGTTAAAGATGGTGAGTTACGGTACAATATCAGCTCTACAATTAACCTAATGTACGATGGCTGCCGAGGAAATAATGAGCTTACCAAATTGCCCTAAATGTGATGCTGAATATACGTATGAAGATGGTGCGTTACTGGTATGTCCTATGTGTGCTCATGAATGGACGGCGGCTGAGACTGATGCAGCGCAAGCTGAAGACCAAGACGCAGTTATTCGTGATGCTGTTGGCAATGAGCTACAGGACGGCGATGCGGTGACGGTTATTAAAGACCTAAAAGTCAAAGGCTCTTCAATCGTGATTAAAGTAGGAACGAAAGCGAAAAGCATACGTCTGTTGCCAGATGCTACTGACGGTCATGATATCGACTGTAAACTTGATGGCTACGGACCAATGAAGCTTAAGTCTTCTGTGGTCAAAAAAGCTTAAATTGTAAAAACTTCTTGAAAGATTCGATAATAAACAAATATAAAGCAGACGTTTAATTACAAAACATTGTCGTTATAAATGTCGCTATAAGTAGAGAATAATTATGAGTACTAAAAACGAACAGCTCTTTGCACAAGCACGTAAACATATCCCAGGTGGTGTTAACTCACCGGTTCGCGCCTTTGCAGGAGTTGGTGGGACGCCAATCTTTATGCACCGTGCTAATGGTAGCAAAATTTATGACACCGAAGACAATGCTTATATTGACTATGTTGGCTCGTGGGGCCCAATGATTTTGGGTCATGCGCACCCAAAAGTCATCGATGCGGTAAAAAAAGCGGCTGATGATGGTCTAAGCTTTGGTACGCCCACACCGTTCGAGACGACAGTTGCAGATAAAATTTGCGAAATCGTACCAAGCGTTGAGATGATTCGTATGACCAGTTCTGGTACAGAAGCGACCATGAGTGCGATTCGCTTGGCACGTGGTTATACTCAGCGTGACAAAATCGTTAAGTTCGAAGGTTGCTACCATGGGCATTCAGACAGCTTGTTGGTAAAAGCTGGCTCTGGCATGCTTGATATTGGTGAGCCAACGTCGAAAGGCGTGCCAGCAGACTTTGCTAAGCATACCATTACGATTCCTTATAATGATCCGCAAGCGATTAAAGATTGTTTTGAGAAATGGGGCAAAGAAGTTGCTTGCGTTATCTTGGAGCCAATCGCTGGCAACATGAACATGGTTATTCCAACACAAGAGTTCCATGATACGTTGCGTGCCGAGTGTACTGCCAATGGCGCAGTATTAATCTTTGACGAAGTCATGACGGGCTTTCGCGTTGGCCTTGGTGGTGCACAGGCACACTTCGGCATCGATCCTGATTTAACCTGCTTTGGCAAAATCATCGGTGCAGGTCTACCTGTTGGCGCTTTCGGCGGTAAAAAAGAAGTCATGTCTTGCATCGCGCCACTTGGCGGTGTCTATCAAGCTGGCACGTTATCAGGCAATCCACTAGCGATGCGCGCTGGTATCGCTATGTTTGAGGACTTAACCGCAGAGGGTTTCTATGACGAGTTAGCAGCGAAAGTTGATCGCCTAGTAGACGGTTTCCAAGCAGCAGCTGACAAACATGGTATTCATTTACGTACCAATAAGCTTGGCGGTATGTTTGGCATGTTCTTTGTCAAAGACAGCACAACTGAAACGCCAAAGAACTTCGATGACGTGACAGAGTGCGATATGGACGTATTCAATACTTTCTTCCACGGTATGCTAGATCGCGGTATTTACTTGGCACCGTCAGCTTATGAAGCAGGCTTTATGTCTATCAAACATAGCGATGAAGACATTGATGTGTCAATCAAAGCGGCTGATGAGATATTTGCAGAAATGGCAAAAGCATAGTTTAGCCATGTAAGTTATTAACTTACCAAAAAGTTAATATTTAGAAAAACCAGCAAGATCGTCCTGTGATCTCTGCTGGTTTTTTTGTTTATCGATATCTTATTTATAATCATATTGGAAATAATATAAAGTATTTTTGAAGATTGTTTGTATAGCCGTTAACGTGACTGATGCTTATACATTTCTTACCTGTGCGTCCAAAAAATAGACAATGAGTTGTGATACTCTGAGGCAAACCTGAATAATTAAGCAAGGATGCAAACGAATGAGTACCAGTACTTCTAGCAATACCGCGCCATTATGGCAAGCCACTTACGACCAATACGGCCTAGACAACCATTTGAATGTATTGGAAGGTAAGCAAAATCTGATTGACTTACTGCAACCAAAGATTGAACAGCATAGTGAATTTCCAGCTTTTAGTATGGGTGCGGCATCGCTCACTTTTAGGCAGCTAGATATTGCCAGTCGACGTTTTGCTACTTTTTTACAAGCGCAAGGTGTTGAGAAGGGCGATCGCATAGCGGTACAACTGCCAAATATACTGCAGTATGCCGTGGTACTGTTGGGTTGCCTACGTGCAGGTGTGGTATTGGTCAATGTCAATCCCATGTATACCCAATATGAATTGGCACATCAGCTCACTGACGCTCAAGCTTGTGGTCTAATTGTGCTAGATGGTATGAGCACTGCTTATGAGCAATTAGATGACACAGTCAAAGCTCAGTTGAAATGGGTGGTCAGATGTTCCATAGATCCTAGCATTGCTGATAATGACATTGCCTTGCTCAGTCAGATTGGCTCAGAACAACCTGCGAACACAGATGAGCAAACACATACCTCGACCGAATCATTAACTGATTCATCACAGCACAACATAATGTTTGCACATATTATGCAGGCCTATGATGCAGAAGCGTTTAAAGCCGTTACGATTGTACGTGAAGATTTGGCCCTACTGCAATATACAGGCGGTACGACTGGCAAGCCAAAAGGCGCCATGCTAACTCATTATAATGTCATGGCAAATGTCTGCCAGTGCTACGCGATGTTTGGTAAAACGATTGAAGCTGGTCGTAGCGAACAGATTAAAATACTCAATCCTTTACCGCTTTATCATATTTTTTCGTTTACGGTCTGCGGCTTGCTAGGTCTTTATGGCGGCTGGGAAGATATATTGGTCACCAATCCACGTGATATCGATGGTTTAGTGAATACCATTGAACAGCACCGACCTCATGCTATCCCTTCAGTGAATACATTATTCATTGGCATGCTGCATCATCCAAAATTCGCTAGTCTAGATTTTAGTCGTCTAGCTTTATCTATCGGCGGCGGCACAGCGATTATTAAAGCGGTCTCTGATCAATGGCAGCAAGTGACGGGTATGATTATTAGCGAAGGCTATGGTATGTCTGAGACGTCGCCCGTTATTTCTTTCAATCCGTCTGGGATTACAGAGTTTAATGGTAGCGTTGGACTGCCACTGGCTTTGACAGATATCCATATCATTGATGAGAATGGGAATACATGCCCAACAGGTACAAGGGGTGAGGTCTGTATCAAAGGGCCTCAGGTCATGCGCGGTTATTGGCAGCGAGACAATGCAGATACTTTTACCCCAAATGGCTACTTTAGATCAGGTGATATCGGCGTCATGAATGATGAGGGGTTTTTGACACTCGTCGACCGTAAAAAGGACATGATACTGGTATCAGGATTTAACGTATATCCCAATGAAGTAGAGGCTGCGCTGACTGAACATCCCAAGGTGCTCGAAGTCGCTGTAGTCGGGGTGGCAGATGACCATAGCGGGGAAGTGCCAAAAGCATTTGTAGTCAAAAAAGACGCGGATCTCACCGTAGAGGAGCTAAAAGACTTTGCGAGTAAGCGCCTAACTGGCTATAAGCGTCCACAGTCCTATGAGTTTATCGATGAGCTCCCTAAGACGGCGGTCGGCAAAATTTTGCGTAAAGAACTGCGATAAGTGAGCAGTGTATTTCACTTATAAGAGTGACATCGAGATAATTCTTAAAATAAACAAAAACAGGGCTGC
>NZ_PJAT01000009.1 GCF_002836715.1 Psychrobacter sp. 4Dc | reverse complement strand
GGACAGAGGAACAGTCGTTACCGATAGCTATACTACGAAATCCTAGTGACAACGAGATAAAGCGCGCTCATTGTCCCGACGCTCCTTATGTTTAACTACTTTTAGCTAAACATAACTTAGTTAATCAATATTCTAGTACCGATGAATAGTCACTCCTATAAGTGGTCGACTCATTTCCTGACGTTCAAAATCCCAGTTATGCCCGTGCCAAAAGTGAGCAGTTTTATCATTGTCATTGAAACCAATCATTACTATCTCTAACGGTAGTTTCGTGTTTTGAATATGCTGTAAGTATGCTCGAGCTACCAGCATCAGCCGATACAATAGAAAACCTGATGAAGGTGCTGACGAATGAATATCGGTAAAGCATGGATAGTCAGCAACGACTTTATGATGCTCTGATAGCACACTGTGATAGGTAGGGCTTGATAATAGTTTTTGCATGTTCGAAGGAATATCTAAGATGCGATGAGCAGTGATAGGATCGTCATTAGGGCTTGGGTCATCAGCCAATGTTGGAAACTGATAAGGCTGGTTGCTCGTCAATACCCCTAGCGGGGCGGTCTCGGCCATTTGCTCCACTACTGATATATGATTGCTTCTAGGCGGTAGGCCAAAATGCAGCTTACTGTCACCAATCTGCCGAAAAAACAGCAGCTTAGGCAGTAAACTAGCTAACTGATGGCTGGCAAAGAAATCAGCGTGAATAAAGTGATTAAATAACACCAAGACATCATCGGGCTGTAACAACATCTCAAGCTGAGCCGTGGTGACAGCAGGATTATTTGCAATTAGCACGACTCGTTTAGCTTGATCTAGTGCAGTTTGTATAACGACTGGTAGTATTAAGAAAGCAGACTTCGCTGTGCTTATATCATCAAATGTATATTTGCTATTCTCTGACAGTGCGATACTCTGTTTAAGTATTGGTTTTTCTGTATTGGACTCTATATTAGACATAGCAACCTTAGTTAATGTGAACTTTTGATTGCTACTTTAGCATTATTAGCGATTTTTATAGAAAAATTGACGATGTTAGTATGCCTATTACTTTTGCCTTAAATAAGTAAAGCCCTTAAAACTTATACTTGATCAAATTTTTTCACGCTTATATATGAAGCCTTCTTCATCATAAATTTGATAAGTAACATCTAATAACGTTTCCAGTAATTCAGACTTATCGAAATGCCTGACACTCATCACGATTGGCGAAGTCAATATCCCTTCTTCTAATGGTATATAGGTTATCTCTTGATGACGTAAATGCTCAAGTGTCTTCGGTACGATAGTCAACCCTTCTCCTGCTGCTACTAACCCTAGGGCAATATGCAATTCACGTACTTCCATGAAATAATTCGCTTTCAAATTACGATTTTCAAATAGTTCTAATACGTAATCAATGAAACTCGGCCTCGGTGCTGTTGGATAAAGTAAGAGATTTTCATTTGTTAAATCGATCAAGCTTAAACTGTCGCGTTTTTCTTTTGATAACGGGTGTTCGATAGGAACAGCAACTACTAAATCTTCCTCTCTAAGTACCATTCGCCTAATGGAAGCATCTTCAAATAACAACCTGCCAAAACCTACATCTATCTTCCCTTCTGTCAATGCTTGCGTTTGTTGCCAAGAGTTTAGCTCATACAATTTAACCTCGATATTCGGATGAACTTCTCTGAAACGGGATATTACTCTCGGCAATATGCCATACAATATAGATGATACAAAACCTATTGAGAGTGAATTATCAAAATTCCCCTTACGAATAGTCATAGTACGCAGGTCGTCTGATTTTTTTAAAATTTGTATCGCATGATCATAAAAAAACTCGCCAGCCTCAGTGAGTTTCAAGGGACGGTTCTCCCTATCGATGAGCGTAACGCCAATCTCTTCTTCCAATTGTTTTATCTGCCGGCTAAGTGGTGGCTGCGAGATGTATAAACGAGCAGCTGCTTTATTGAAGCTTTTTTCTTCTGCCACAGCTATGAAATAGCGTAAATGTCTGAGTTCCATTATTCTTCCTTGATTGACTTCCTATTGTTTCTATCCTAAGTCGTTCTAATTTCTTCCCTTTTATCTATCACCTACTTCATATACAAAATTTCCATACCTAAAGAACATAACATACCACCTACCTTCCGACAAAATACCTAAAAAGTATTAAAACAAGACTAAATAGGTCTTAGACATGTCGATATTTAACACCTATAGTTCTTATTAAGCATAAGGAAGCCAAAATTTTATACTAAGGATAGATATGATTCGTTCAATTAATACTTTACTAGTACCAATACCTACTATTCGAGCGCACAAACTGGCTTGTACTGTGATGAATGAACAAGTATTGGTTCTGGTGCATATCCAAACCGAAGATGGCTACGAGGGTTGGGGCGAAGCAACGACGATTGGCGGCTTAAGTTATGCTGAAGAAAGTCCTCATAGTATCAAAACTAATATCGATACTTACTTTACCCCTCTCTTGATGAAGGAAAAGCCTACAAGCACAGCAAAAGCAATGCAGCTATTGAATACCCACATCAGCGGCAATCGTTTTGCAAAATGCGCGATTGAAACTGCTCTACTCGACATCGAAGGCAAAAGACTCAGCCTACCTATCAGCGAGCTCATCGGTGGTCGCATCCGTGATCGTATTGAAGTGGCATGGACACTTGCTAGCGGAAATACTGATACCGACATCACTGAAGCTCATCGAATGATTGAACAAAGAAAACATCGGATTTTTAAACTAAAAATAGGCAGCAACCCTATTCTTGATGATGTTGCCCACGTATTGGCTATCAAAAAAGCGCTGCCTGATTGCCGCATTACGGTTGATGTTAACCAAGCATGGACAGAGCTTGAGGCAATGCAAGGTATTAGCCTATTGCAAGCTGGCGGCGTTGATTTAATAGAACAACCTGTCTCAATGCGCAATAAAGCCGCACTAAAACGCTTAACCGAACATTTCGATGTAGCCATTATGGCGGATGAAATTGTCCAAGATCCTCAGAATGCCTTTCATTTAGCAGCAGATCATTATGCTGATGTTTTTGCCGTGAAAATAAATCAAGCAGGCGGATTAAAAGCAGCATGCTTAATCGGACAAATGGCACATCTAGCAGGTATCGAGCTCTATGGTGGCACCATGTTAGAAGGTCCTATCGGCACGGCCGCATCCGCCCATGTATTCTCAACCTATCCCAGTTTAAATTTCGATACAGAACTTTTTGGTCCTTTACTATTAACCGAAGACGTTTTAGTACAGCCTCTTGATTATCAAGATTTTGGTTTAAATGTACCTACGGGCGCAGGTCTTGGTATCGAAGTAGATAGCGATAAAGTCTATCACTACGCCAATCAAGCAATCAATAATTCACTTAAATCATCGAAGCCGCAATTTGCCACTAATGCTCAAACTGAAATACTGTAACAGCTAAAAAAATTACCCGTCATCAAATATAAGGAAATAATTATGTTATACCACGTCAGAATGGATGTCTTAATCCCAACAGATATGGATGCCGACAAGGTCAACGAGCTTAAAGCCACCGAAAAAGCATTATCACAAAAGCTCCAAGAGCAAGGTAAATGGCGTCATATTTGGCGCATAGCCGGTCAGTATTCTAACTTCAGCATCTTTGATGTTGAGAGTAATGAAGAGCTACACGACATTATGATGTCATTACCGCTCTATCCGTACATGAAGGTTGAAGTGACACCATTGTTACGTCATCCATCATCTGTTCGTAGTGATGACAGCTAAAGCAAGCCAGTACAGCTGATATCAGAATCTATAAAAACTGAGTAAGAATACTCACTGTAATTACCCCTTAATAAAACAGTCCTCAACAAGGAGAGA
Source organism: Psychrobacter sp. 4Dc (assembly GCF_002836715.1). Lineage (GTDB taxonomy): Bacteria > Pseudomonadota > Gammaproteobacteria > Pseudomonadales > Moraxellaceae > Psychrobacter. Next base: position 5,883 of record NZ_PJAT01000009.1, on the reverse strand, counting down.
GACATGGAACGCAGCCAAATTGAAGCATTAGCCACTCAGTTCATCAAAGGCAAAATCGACTTCCCTGAGCAAGTAAATCCACGCGTACAAGAGATTGTCTTGCGTATCGTGACCGACCTTATGCAAACCATTAACGACTTAAAAATCACCGCCGATGAATATTGGTCTGGAGTTGAATTCATTGGTGATTTAGGCAAAGAAGCCGGTTTGTTATCACCAGGTCTTGGTTTTGATCACTTCATGGACTTGATGATTGAAGAAGATTTAAAAGCAGCAGGTCTTGATGGCGGGACTGTACGTACTATTGAAGGTCCACTCTATGTCGCTGGTGCGCCAGAAGAAAAAGGCTTTGCGCGTCTAGATGACGGCACTGACCTTGACAATGGTACCGTGCTATTTATGCAAGGCACTGTTTATGGTGAAGACGGAAAACCTCTTCCAAATGCCAAAGTTGAAGTATGGCATGCCAACAGCTTAGGTAACTACTCTTTCTTTGATGAATCACAGTCTCATTTCAACTTGCGTCGTAGCATCATTACAGATGAGAACGGCAATTATGCATTCCGCAGCATCGTTCCGCTAGGTTACTCGGTACCACCAGAAGGAATGACGCAAAAAGTATTGGGCGCGCTAGGACGTCATGGTCATCGCCCAGCTCACATTCATTTCTTCGCCAGTGCTGACGGTCATCGCAAACTGACCACGCAGATTAACATCGATGGCGATGAGTACCTATGGGATGACTTTGCTTTTGCAAGCCGCGAAGGTTTGGTACCAGAGGTAACAATGGTCGAAGATGCGGACAAGCTAAAAGAAAAAGCGCTGGATAAGCCTTACGCAAGTATCGACTTTGACTTTCATTTAGTAAAAGATATCGACCAAAACGTCCAAGGCAGCGAAGTAGAACGCCGCCGTGCTCAAGGTTAACGAGCACTCATATTAAATAGCATTCATTAATAACGATTAGCGACTTACGTTTGATATGTCCTCAGTTGTCGTATCAAACGTTAGCTTCTAATCTCATTTTATACCGTCATTATACAAGGAAGGCAGCCATGAGCGAGCGTATCAATCTAGTACCTGAAGGATCAGACATCACTATTGATGATTTTTTAGAAGAGAACAGTGAAAAAGGGATTTATCGCCTGCATCGTAGCGCCTTCACTAACGAAGAGTTGTTCGAGCTTGAGATGAAGTACATCTTTGAAAACAATTGGGTGTATTTGGCTCATGAGTCTCAAGTTCCTGATAACAACGACTACTACACCTCATACATTGGTCGTCAGCCTGTTATTCTTGCCCGCAATAAAGAAGGCGAGCTGCACTGCATGATTAACTCATGCTCACATCGTGGTGCACAGCTCTGCCGACATAAAAAAGGCAATAAAGCCACTTACACCTGCCCATTTCACGGTTGGACCTTTAACAACTCAGGTAAGCTGCTTAAAGTTAAAGACCCAAGACACGCCGGCTACCCAGAATGTTTCAATAAAGAAGGTTCACACGACCTAAAACAAGTGAAAATGGCCAATTATAAAGGCTTTATCTTTGCTAGCTTAAATGATGATGTTCAGTCAATTGAAGACTGGCTTGGTGGTTCTACCAAAATTCTTGACATGATTGTCAATCAGTCGCCAGAAGGTCTAGAAGTTCTACGCGGCACATCAACCTATACCTTTGATGGTAACTGGAAACTGCAAGCTGAAAACGGTGCTGATGGCTATCACGTATCAGCTGTGCATTGGAATTATGCGGCTACCACTGCACGTCGTAAAGAACAAGAAGCAGTCAAAGAAGACAACATCAAAGCCATGAACGCTGGAAAATGGGGACGTCAAGGTGGCGGTTTCTACTCTTTTGAAAACGGACACATGCTGTTATGGACACAGTGGGAAAACCCACAGGACCGTCCAAACTATGCCTATCGCGATGATTATGTCGCTAAATACGGTGAAGCAATGGCGGACTGGATGATTGGACGCTCACGTAACTTATGCCTATATCCAAACGTCTACATTATGGATCAGTTCAGCTCACAAATTCGTATGCTCCGCCCTATCGCGGTTGACAAAACTGAAGTCAGCATATGGTGTATCGCACCAAAAGGCGAAAGCGATGAGTCACGTGCACGCCGTATCCGTCAGTATGAAGATTTCTTTAACGTTACTGGTATGGCAACACCTGATGACTTAGAAGAGTTCCGCTCATGCCAAGAAGGTTATAACGGTATCAAACTTGAATGGAATGATATGTGCCGAGGCTCCGAGCACTGGATTCAAGGAGCAGATGAAGGCGCTGCCGCTATTGACCTAAAACCTTTAATGAGCGGTGTTAAGACTGAAGATGAAGGGCTATATACCGTCCAACATCGCTACTGGCATGAAGAGATGAAAAAAGCTCTAGAGCAAGAGCAGCAGCTACACGGTGCTAATAGCGACTAATACATTTTTATTATTACTCTGCTATTTATTGTAGAACTGACAAAAAATAAGGATATCAATCATGAAAAACACAACTGTTAACATTGAAGACATTAGACAGTTTCTATACCGTGAAGCGCGTTTATTGGATGAGAAAAAATGGGAAGAATGGCTCACTTATTACGATGAAGACTGCCCTTTCTGGATGCCAAGTTGGGATGATGATGGTCAGCTCATCAGCGACCCACAACGAGAAATTTCGCTGATTTATTATCCGGACCGCCGTGGTCTTGAAGATCGTATCTTCCGCATCGAGACTGAGCGCTCATCAGCGACCATACCTGATACACGTACCACGCACAATTTATCAAATATTGAATTACTCGAAAACAATGACGGTATTGTGACGGTGCGTTTTAACTGGATCAACAAGTCCTTTCGCTATCACGAGACCAACACGTATTGGGGTTACTCTCAGTACAAAATAGACATGACTCAAGACCAACCAAAAATTTTGGATAAGTATGTGGTCTTAAAAGACGACTATGTTCATCAAATCATGGATGTCTATCACGTCTAATCATTATTCACTCATTACTTAGTCACTAGCTTTTAATTAATACGTGTTGAAAAGGGATATTTCTCATGGAATATAATATTGCTCTACAGTTCGAAGACGGCGTCACGGGCTTTATCAAGTGTGAAGCCGACGAAACAGTTGCCGAAGCAGCGTATCGTCAAAAATTTAATATCCCTGTGGACTGCCTAGATGGTGCTTGCGGTACTTGCCGTTGCCATTGTGAATCTGGCAGCTATGACATGCACCCTGATATGTATATCGAAGATGCACTCACAGAAGCTGAAGCTGGAGAAGGTTATGTACTCACCTGTCAGATGATTCCTGAAAGCGATTGCGTAATCAAAGTACCAACCTCCTCTGAAGCTTGCAAAGTCGGCAAGTCTGTATTCAAAGGCAAATTACAGCAGCTGAATGTACTTTCAGAATCTACTATTCATTTTGGCGTCGAAGTCGACAATCCAGATGCACTAGTATTTTTGCCAGGCCAGTATGTCAATGTCAGTATTCCTGATTCTAACGAGACACGCTCCTATTCATTTAGCTCTATACCTAGTGCCAATCAGGCCGAATTTGTCGTCCGCAATATTCCTAATGGTAAAATGAGCACCTTTTTATCTGATACTGCAACTATAGGTCAAGAGATTAATTTTGAGGGTCCATTTGGTAGCTTTTACCTGCGCCCTCTAATCCGCCCGACCCTATTTCTAGCAGGTGGTACTGGTATCGCACCTTTTTTATCGATGCTAAAAAGTTTAGAAGTGTCTGGTGCTCATCATCCTGTCAGGATGGTCTACGGCGTCACCAACGACTTTGATCTTATAGAAGTTGAGAAACTAGAAGAAGTCAAACAAAACCACCCTTGGTTTGACTACCGCACCTGTGTCGCCACTGAAGACAGCCAGCATGAGCGTAAAGGCTATGTCACCGGTCATGTTGAAGCCGATTGGCTAAATAATGGCGATGTTGATATCTATCTGTGTGGTCCTCTGGCGATGGTCGATGCCGTTAGTAATTGGTTAGACACAAGTAGCCTCAAACCTAGCAATTTTTATTATGAAAAGTTCACACCTAGTGAGCAGTAATATAGCTCAATCAATATAGCGATAGAATACTTTTCTCTAGGAGACAGCAATGAGTAAACGCTTTGATAATAAAGTATGTGTCGTAACGGGTGCCGCACAAGGTATCGGTCGCGGGGTCGCATTACGCTTAGCAAATGAGGGTGGCAAGATAGTCATGGCAGACTTCTCACCTTTGGTAGAAGATGTGTTAGCAGAAATCGCTACAAATGGCGGGCATGCGACAACCATCCAAGCTGATCTTGAGACTTATCAAGGGGCACAGGATGTTATCGATAAAGCACTTGATACCTACGGTCGTATTGACATATTGGTCAATAATGTAGGCGGTGCAATATGGATGAAACCATTCATCAGTTTCTCTGAGATAGAGATTGAAAAAGAAATTAGTCGCTCACTATTTCCAACATTATGGTGTTGCCATGCAGTATTGCCATCGATGATCAAACAACAATCTGGCACTATCGTTAATGTTTCCTCCATCGCAACGCGTGGTATCAACCGTATACCCTACTCAACTGCAAAAGGCGGTGTAAACGCCATGACTGCATCACTTGCTTTTGAACATGCAAGTGATGGAATTCGCGTTAATGCAGTGGCAACGGGTGGTACTGAAGCTCCGCCTAGAAAGATTCCACGTAATACAAAGCCTTTAACTGATGAAGAGAAAGGCTGGATGAACGCAGTTGTTGATCAAACCATCGACAGCACATTTGTGAAACGTTACGGCACAATAGATGAACAAGTCAATGCCATCGCATTTTTGGCTTCTGATGAATCTTCCTATATCACTGGAAGCACTATTCCTGTAGGCGGTGGTGACGCAGGCTAATCTCTCTCGTCAGGTTATTAAGTAGCATAGCTTTGAACAGAGAATTATCTAATCGCTGCTGATTTGCAAGGAAGCAATATGGCAAACGTAATACACACATTGAAAGATGACTGGTCAATCTCTGCCACCGTAGCAGGTTTTTTGGCCGTACTGATTTCTTATGCTGGCCCCTTAATTATCTTTTTTCAGGCAGCACAAGCAGCGCAGGTGTCAGAAGCGATGATGGCATCATGGATTTGGGGTGTCTCCATCGGTGCCGCCATTCCTGGTATTTATTTATCTATTAAATATAAAACACCGGTTATTACAGCATGGTCCGCCCCTGGTACCGCTTTACTGGTTACCCTATTTCCACAGATGAGTATTAATGAAGCGATAGCCGCTTATATCGTATCAGCGATTGTGATTTTTTTAGTAGGCGCAACTGGATCTTTTGACAAAATTTTAAGATGGATTCCTAATGGTATCGCTGCCGGTATGATGGCAGGCATCCTGTTTCAATTTGGTTTAGAGTTATTTGTAGCAACCAATACGATGCCATTTATCGTGTTTAGCATGCTTGGCTGTTACTTAGTAGCCAAACGTTTTTCACCGCGCTATACCATGATTTGGGTACTGCTATGCGGTGTCATTTTGAGTGTTCTATTGGGTAAGATGAACCCTGTCGATATAGATTTAGCCATTACCATACCTACTGTGATATGGCCTGAGTGGACATGGAATGCCGTATTCAATCTTGCTGTTCCACTCATTCTTGTCAGCTTAACTGGACAGTTTTTACCTGGTATGGCGATTCTTAATCTTAGTGGTTATGACACACCAGCCAAGCCTATCGTCAGTATTACAAGCCTAGCTTCGTTAGCAGTCGCCTGTGTAGGGGGTATTACGATTGTCCTAGCAGCAATCACCGCAGCACTTTGTACTGGTAAGGATGCCCATGAATTAAAAGAGAAACGCTACATAGCAGGTGTA
>NZ_PJAT01000008.1 GCF_002836715.1 Psychrobacter sp. 4Dc | reverse complement strand
AAAACCTAGATGATATTTTAGATATTTTCGTGCGCGTAAATAGTGGTGGGACAGTATTATCAAAATCTGACCTGCTATTCTCTACCTTAGTGGCACACTGGCCAGATGGTCGTAAGCAAATCGAAAAACTGATATCTGAGATGAATGGTAAAGATGGCCTATTTAACTTTAATACAGATTTTTTGATGCGAACCTGTTTATTTCTTGTTGATGCACCAATGAACTTTAAGATACATACTTTCAATTCTACGAACATTCATAAAATAAAAAATAACTGGGATCAAATTCGCAAAGCCTTGATAGATGCGGCGGTAATGCTGAGAGAGTTTGGTTTTAATCAGAGACGTCTGTCATCTAACTATGCTGCGACTCCATTGGCCTATTATTTGTATAAAGGTGGAAAGGTAAACTCTACGACTAAGCCAGAACTGAGAAAGCTCATTGTACATAGCCTCTTGAAACAGGTTTATAGTGGTCAAGCAGATACTGCTTTAAGGGGCTTACGTAACGGGTTAAGACAAAAAGCTGAAAGCGATGATACATATACACTCAAACATACGAGCTTTGACTTTTCTGAGTATAAAAAAACCAAGTTATCAGGTGGTAAAGAGCTAACCATCGATGCAACAGATATTGAGAACTTCTTAGAATATAAGAAAGGTGCGTTTACGTTCTTATTACTTTCAACGCTTTATCCAGACTTGAAGTTAGATCAAATCTCATTTCATCAAGACCATATGCATCCTCATAGTAAATTTAAGCCCTCTATATTGAAGGAAGTTGGAATAGACGGCGAAACTATCAAACAGTGGCAGGATATGCGTGATCAGGTGCCTAACTTGCAGTTACTAGAAGGTCGCGAAAACACTGTAAAGCAAGCTACTGACCTATCTAAGTGGGTTAATAATAAAGCTGATGATGCAACTTATTATCGAAAGCGAAATTATATCTTAGATGAGCAGTCATTAGAGCTAGCAGATTTCGAGGATTTCTTTGCACATCGAAAACAACTTTTGAGAAAAAAACTGTATGAGCTATTTGATCTTACTTATATCGAAGAATCATTTGAGGAGGCAGTATAGTGGCCAACCAAGAACTTGATCAAAAATCCTTAGAAAAATACCTTTGGGGCGCAGCCACTACCTTACGCGGCACTATCGATGCTGGCGACTACAAGCAGTATATTTTTCCTTTACTGTTCTTTAAGCGCATCTCTGATGTGTACGACGAAGAGTTTGAAAAAGCATTGGATGAATCAGACGGAGATATGGAGTACGCCGCCTTTGCAGAAAACCACCATTTCCAAATTCCAGAAGGCGCGCGCTGGCAAGATGTTCGTGAAACCACGGTCAACATCGGCCAAGCATTGCAAAGCGCTATGCGTTCCATTGAGCAAGCCAATCCTGACACCTTACAAGGTATTTTTGGTGATGCTAGCTGGACCAATAAAGAGCGTCTATCCGATGCCATGCTCACGAACCTTATTGAGCATTACTCGCAGCACACGCTTAATTTAGCTAATGTACCTGACGATAAACTGGGTAACGCCTACGAATATCTGATTAAAGAGTTCGCTGATGATAGCGGCCATACGGCAGCAGAGTTTTATACCAACCGTACCGTAGTAAAGCTGATGACTATGATTATGGACCCCCAGCCAGGTGAATCAGTCTATGACCCTACTTGTGGCTCTGGTGGTTTATTGTTGAATTGTGCTCTACATTTAAAAGATGAAGGCAAAGAGTACCGCACGCTAAAACTATATGGCCAAGAGATTAACCTGCTTACCTCAGCCATTGCTCGCATGAATATGTTTATGCACGGTATTGAAGAGTTTGAGATTGTGCGTGGCGATACTTTGGCTAATCCAGGCTTAATAGAAGGCGGTGAACTGAAAAAGTTCAATGTGATATTAGCGAATCCGCCCTACTCGATTAAGTCATGGGATAGAAAAGCTTTTGAAAATGATCCTTACGGTAGAAATCTATGGGGCACACCGCCGCAAGGCTGTGCGGATTATGCATTCCAACAACATATTCAAAAGAGTCTAGATTTAGGTAATGGCCGTTCCATTTCATTATGGCCACACGGCATTCTATTTCGTGACGCCGAGATGCAGATGCGCCGCAAAATGATTGAAGAGGACTTGGTGGAGTGTGTCATTGGTCTAGGACCTAACCTGTTCTATAACTCACCAATGGAAGCCTGCCTGCTGATTACTAAGACTAAAAAAGAGAAAAGTAAGCAGGGCAAAATTCTTTTTATTAATGCCGTAAAAGAAGTTAAGCAAGAAAGCAATATGGGTTACTTGCTGCCCGAACATATTAATAAAATCTTTGATGCGTACCAACGCTTTGAGACTATAGAAAACTTTTCCTTACTCGTGAATAGTCAAGACGTACTGGATAAAAACGCTAATATGGCAATTAATCTTTATGTACGTCCTGATGCGTGGCAAGAATCAGACGGTAAGAAATTTTCTGATGCCTATAAACAGTGGCAACAATCTTCAAATGACCTAAAAGCTTCAATGGATACGTTATTTAAGGAGCTTTCCGTATGATAGATCTTGATTTAATTGAAAACTTCTCTATTGATAAAAGCGAATGGATAACCTTCAAGTTTGGCGATATTGTTTATGAGCCAAAAGAGTCCGTAAAAGACCCCATTGCCGAAGGTATTGAACACGTTGTTGGCTTAGAGCATATCGATAGTGAAGATATCCACTTACGCCGTTCAGCCAGTATTGAAGAGAGCACCACATTTACTAAGCGATTCCGTAAAGATGATGTCTTATTTGGCCGACGTAGAGCTTATTTGAAGAAAGCTGCGAAAGCAAATTTTGATGGCATTTGCTCTGGCGATATAACAGTTATGCGTGCTAAGGAAGAAATCCTTTCACCAGACCTACTTCCTTTTATTGTAAACAACGATAAATTTTTCGATTTTGCAGTCGAGCATTCTGCTGGTGGGTTATCGCCAAGGGTTAAATTTAAAGATTTAGCAAATTATGAGGTATTATTACCCTCTGTAGAGGATCAAGCTATATTAGTTAATTTTTTATTTAGAATAAGCTGTCTCGTTGAGAGCGATCAAATACTGTTAGAAAGGACTGAAAAGTTTAAATTAGCAAAAATGATTGAACTACTTAACGGCTACCACTTGGTAGTAGATCGAGATAGTCTGCCTAACAGATGGCAAAAGATAAAATTAAAAGATGTTGCCAAATTTATTGATTATAGAGGGAAGACTCCTAAGAAGACAGAGGAAGGTGTTCCATTAATTACAGCTAAAAATATTCGTAATGGTTGGCTCGATCGAGAACCCAGAGAGTTTATTTCAGATGCGGACTATGAGCCATGGATGAGAAGAGGGATTCCAAGACAAGATGATGTCCTTTTCACTACAGAAGCACCGTTAGGTAACACTGCCATTGTTGAGATGAGTGAAAAATTTGCACTGGCACAAAGAGTCATTTGTTTACAACCAAATGACTCTGTTTACGGTAGGTTTTTGTTCTATGCACTTAATAACCCTTCATTTAAGAATATGGTTGCAGCTAAGTCATCAGGAACAACTGTTTCTGGTATAAGAGCTGCCTATTTGAAAGAAATTCAAATAGTAGTTCCTCCACTTTCCCAACAAGTTCTAATAGTGGAAATGTTAGATAAGATATCTAAAAACTGCTCATTAGTAAGAACAAGAAGAAATAAGTCTCAATCACTGATGAAAAACCTAGCCAAAAGAGTAGTTTAAAATGAGCTTCACCGAATTAAACAGCGTAGAGCATTACATCATCAATCAAATGAGCGGCGTTAACTTAAACGCTTCTCAAGCGAACAACCAAGTTAATGAGCCTCGTAGTCAGTATGGTGCCCAGTGGCAGTTCCAATCCGCCGAGCAGCTTGGCCGTAGTGTTAATGAAGTATTGGTTGAATCGCAAGTAAAAGCGGCTCTATTACGCTTAAACCCTGAGATCCAAGCAAACCCTGCTTTGGCTGATGAAGTTATTCATGCCCTGCGCGCTATTTTAATTTCGGTGAACCAAGTTGGTTTGGTTAAAGCCAACGAAGAGTTCTTTCAATGGCTAACGGGCGAAAAGACTATGCCCTTTGGTGAGAATAATCACCATGTGTCTATTCGCCTAATTGACTTTGAAAACCTAGAGAATAACCAGTACGTCATTACCAATCAGTTTCGTATTCATTATAGAGAAACCAAAATACCCGATATCGTGATGATGATTAACGGTATCCCCGTCGTCGTTGGTGAAGCCAAAACCCCTATTCGCCCCTCTATTAGCTGGCTAGACGGCGCGCATGAGATACACAATATTTATGAAAACGCTGTGCCACAACTATTTGTGCCTAATATCCTGTCATTTGCTACCGAGGGAAAAGAGTTCTTTTACGGTTCTGTACGCTGTCCACTAGAGTTTTGGGCACCTTGGCGTTTAAGTAATGATGACGATGCTATCGCTAGAAGCTTTGGTTTAGGTGGAGTCGGTAAAGAATTAAAAGACCTGCTTAACCCTGCTCGCTTGCTAGATATCATGCGTAACTTCTCACTGTTTAGCAGTAATAAGAAAAAGCAGCGTATGAAAATAATACCGCGTTTTCAGCAGTATGAAGGCGCGAATAAAATCGTTGAACGTGTCGTTGAAGGTAAAATCAAAAAGGGCCTAATCTGGCATTTCCAAGGCTCTGGTAAATCTTTATTGATGGTATTTGCAGCACAAAAACTGCGCCGTGAAGCAAAGCTAAAAAGTCCAACCGTTATTGTTCTAGTAGATAGAACCGACTTAGACACCCAAATAAGCGGCATCTTTAATGCGGCCGATATCGCTAATGTAGAAAGCACTGAAAGCATTAGAGAATTGCAGCAGATGCTTGAACGTGATACCCGTAAGATAATCGTTTCTACTATCCACAAATTCCGTGACGCTAAGCCTAATATGAATACTCGCGATAACATTATCGTACTGGTAGATGAGGCCCACCGTACACAGGAAGGTGATCTAGGCCGTCAGATGCGTGCTGCGCTACCTAACGCATTTCTCTTTGGCTTAACAGGTACGCCCGTCAATAAAGCGGATAAGAATACGTTCTGGGCATTCGGTGCAGAAGAAGACCAAGGCGGCTATATGAGCCGCTATACCTTCCATGACTCCATTCGTGATGAAGCCACTCTACCCTTGCATTTTGAGCCACGCTTGGTTGATGTACATATTGATAAAGAGTCGCTCGATAAAGCCTTTGCCGAATTTAAAGAAAGCCAAGCTCTGAGTGATGAAGACGCTGATGCATTAAATGAAAAATCAGCCAAGATGGCCGCCTTTCTAAAGTCGCCTGAGCGTATTACTAGAATAGCTGAAGACATTGCTATCCACTTTATGGAGAAAGTAGAGCCGCACGGCTTTAAGGCGATGATAGTCACGCCAGATCGTCATGCTTGTGTACTGTATAAAGAGGCTCTTGACGAGCACTTCCCTGAAGCAGCCAGTAAAGTGGTTATTTCAACTACCGCTAACGATGATTATGAGTTTAAGAAAAAATGGGGCATAGACAAGAGCCAACAAGAAAAAATTGTCGATGAGTTTAATGACGCTAGCTCCGAGCTGAAGTTTATTATCGTTACCGCAAAGCTTTTAACCGGTTTTGATGCTCCCATTTGTCAGACCATGTACTTAGATAAGTCCATGAAAGACCATACCTTGCTACAAGCGATTTGCCGAACCAACCGTCTATATCCAGACAAGACCTTTGGCTGTATTGTCGATTACTTTGGTGTATTTGATGATGCAGCAAAAGCGCTAGAGTTCGATGAGCTAGGTGCTCAGCAAATCATTACTAACCTATCAGAGCTGCGCGAACAGCTACCACAGGCCATGAACAATGCCCTGTCTCACTTTGAAGGCGTGGATAGGACCTTAGAAGGCTTTGAAGGCTTAGAAGCGGCACAGAATGCTATAGCCAATAATGAAAAGAAAGACGCTTTTGCGTTGGACTTTAAATTTCTATTTAAGCTTTGGGAATCGTTGTCACCGGACTCAGTATTAGATGAATATAACCAAGACTATAAGTGGCTGGCTCAGGTTTATGAATCGGTTAAGCCCGCTTCAGACAGTACCGGCAAACTGCTTTGGTTGACGCTAGGCGCACAGACTACCAAATTGATTCATGACAACGTGCATGTGGGCAGCGTGCATGTATTAGATGAATTTGTCATGGACGCAAATATCATCGAGGACATCTTTAATAATCCTAGTCCAAAAAAAGTAAATCAACTAGAAAAAGCTTTAATTGAGCGCTTCAAAGGAGCCGGAGATCTGCCTACCTTTAAGTCTCTGAGTGAACGACTTGAAGCTTTACGTGATAAAGCGGAAAAAGGGTTGATAGCTTCAATTGATTTTGTAAAAGAGCTTTGTAAGATCGCTAAAGAAACAGTGCAGGCAGAGAAAGAGCTAGAAATTGATGTTCAAGAGAAATCACCTACAGCGGCTTTGTCTGAGTTGTTTTTAGAGCTAAAAACGGATCAAACACCGGCAGTGGTCGAGCGCATTGTGGCTGATATCGATGCCATTGTGAGAATCGTTCGCTTTCCTGGCTGGCAAACAACTAGCGCCGGCGAGCGTGAAGTACAAAAATCCTTACGCAAAGCACTTTTGAAGTACAAGCTACACAAAGACCAAGAGCTGTTCGATCGGGCTTATGCTTATATTAAAGAGTACTATTAGGTGCATATGTCTACATGTTTTAAAGGATCAGCAACCTATGTTTTAACATTTCTGAGAACTTAACCATCTAAGATTTATTTACTAATATATAAATCTTAGATAATGTTCAGCGAACTTATATAAACCTCCTTTTCTTAAATGATATGAGTAATATCAGGATTCGCCAAGGTTTCTTTCTCGCTGCTTCAAACCTTTAAGTATCAAATGGACAATTTCATCAACGAAATGTGTTTTCATTAATCGAATATAATCATCTTTACTCAGACCAGACTCTGAAGACAATTTTTCAACCGATAAATTTAACAATGATGTTTCTACCTGTTCGTAATTAGCTTCAAAGGAATTACCTTTTGCAATCTGTTGAAGTTCTATATACCCCGCATTATGGCTTATCTGCCACCCTTCAGCAAATTCTTCGCATATTTCATTATTTAAAATACTGTCACATAGCTTTTGGCAAAGTCCACCGAGACCTCCAGCCAAATATATTGGTTTATTCAAGTCGATAGCTATCAGAAATTCTTCTAGTACTCCAGGCATCTTACCTAAGTATCCCTCTAACTTGCCCCCTGCAAAAATTCTGATATCTGAATTCTCTATCGATTCTTCCCTCATAGTCGTTAAGCAACGCGACCATATATATTGGTTTTCTGGACAGTCAGGTTTAAGAAAAATTTCTTTATCCTTTAATATAGAGTCTATATCGCCAGGTACTTGATGCTTGACGATATCTAATAAACCATAATACTTAATACTAAATTCTTTACTGGCTGGAGTTAAGTACAAAGGCCACGCTAAGTGATTTTTAACATTAAACTGATCTGATTTTAAGCGCTCTTTTAATACTGATGCTTCTTCAAGAACAAACTCTGTAAAACCATTTTCCCTCAAGTCTCCCCCATAGATTAGAGTATGATCACGAGATAAAATATGTCTCGCCAAATCTTGAGAAAGTCTTTGCAACTCATCTGTATGCTGATGATGTTCCTCATAACCATCTTCAAGATAATCTGAAATAGAGATTCCAATATTATATTTCTCGGTTTGCTCTTCATTACTTGACCACAAAGGAGTAGACACTGTTATATTAAGATAATCTGTCCATATAGTCTCTTCTTGATATAGAGGTGGTTCAGGATAACAAAGATGCAATCTACCGGAGTCATTTGAGGAACTTTGATTCTTAGATAGAAGCTCTACTACCTGCTGTACTTCAGGAGGACGACAAAGAATAGAAGCTTTTGAATCAATCCATCCCTGAGATTGATAAAATTTTAAGGACACTTCTGCATATTTGAAACGCACAGTTTCTAATAAAGATGCAATTAGAATGCGCAATATATCTTTGTGCGTTAAAGTTTCAGCGGTAACGTGTACACAGGGTACATTACCGATAGAAGGGAAAATCCTATCTTCGTAGTCCTCAAGACTATTAACCACTACTATAGGTCTATGCTCTGATTTAGCAGTTAAAACTTCGCGCTGACACCAATATCTAGAAGAGTAGGCATCACTCACAATAGCTACCATTGTAGAATTTTTAAGATGACGTTCTATCTCTTCATCAAATTTAAAACCTGGCGATATTTCATTGGCATCGAAAAACCGATTCATATTACTATTGTCAATAAATCGCTTAATTTCTTGAGCGTGATTCAATCCTGTATCGCCTTTTTTTGCATGGCTTAGGAATAACTTTATTGACGTCTCTTTTCCAACCTCATTAGAATTAATATCATTTAGACCATAACGATACAGCTCATGTGAAAGCTCTAAAATACCACTTTCTATACGGTTATCGTCGGGCCAATTATGCGCTCTAATGAAATTATAGTTTTTAAGAGTTCCAGAGTAACTATGCTTCATACCGGCTTCATCAATAGCAACTGGAACAATAAAGTAGTCAGTGCTACCGCCTAGTTTATTGAAGTAGTCTACCCATGATGGTTCGGTCAAAGTTTGTCCACTAGTAAATACGAAGACAACATTTTTATCAGCAAGCTTAGGCGGAGTGTTCTTCGGTGGGTTACTTGGATTTCTAGAGCTATAGAGAAAGGTAGGTATATTGATCTCCCGTGAAAATGGTCTATCTGTATCGCGAGTAATATACCTACGGAACTCACTAATAATGTTAAAAATAAATTCTTTGTCGGAAGGGTGCCAAATAAAGTGAACAGCAAGAGGTGGTAAGTTCTGAGTAGAAGTAGTCATATTATAAAGATCCAAGATGGCTTTGATTAAATTTAAGCTTGCCAGTAATTTTGATGTTCTCCACGATTTGATGAAAAATAGGTACGATTATTGCTAGGCGTAACATGTATATTATTCCTTCTATGAAAAGCCTCATGAATCCATGTCATTAGCTCATGATGGCTCGTAGGATAGGAATAAATTTTCGCATAGCCAGCTTGTACGTTGTCATAGAGTCTAGGTGGAACATTACACGGCGTGTATACAGTTCCATTTTCAGATATTGAATAAGAGCAAGACCCTAGCGCATATGATTGATAGCTTGGCAATAATATGCCAATAAGTCCTGAACGTGTATTCTGACTGGTTTTTTTGATGCTATACCCCACCTCCCAATCAACATGTTTTCTTTTCCAAGTATCTTGACCAATCAATACAATAGTAACTGAGCTTTGAGATATGAATCTGTCTCGAATCACCTGGCGAGTAGTTTCAGTTTTATTATTAGGATCAATATCACCATCTTGAACTGAGCGAGAAACAAAGATTTCAACATCATTTGAGAAGATATTTTCGAACTCTCTCCGATCATCATCATCAGCGTGATGGAAACTGATGAATACTTTATGTTTTGGTATATTACTTAGCATATGGTTCTTAACCTCCTTCGTGATATGATCACTTTATAAGTTATCATGTAAAACGTACCTACGGGTACGAATATGATAATTAGAGTAGCATAGATTTATTGAGAATCGGGATACTGAACAATCTCTAAACAAGGTAGAATCAAAATGACTAAAGCTAATAGTATTTCTTTGACTAGCTATATTAAACTTGTTAAAGAGA
>NZ_PJAT01000007.1 GCF_002836715.1 Psychrobacter sp. 4Dc | reverse complement strand
GAGCCATATGAAGCGTTGGAAACGCCATGGGGATCACATCCTATGACTGACCCACTTTTGAGTTCTAATAGCTTTAGAGTAATCCACGATGGGGCTGGTTTCAGTCGCTCTGAAAAAGTAAAATTCTTATCAGAGTGCACTGTGAGCATGAAGAACTTACGTGTTTGCTGGGAAGGAAAGCTTAAAGGTAATAATTGTGGTGAATGTGAAAAATGTGTAAGAACTCGCCTTAATTTTGTAATAGCGGGTTCTCCTAATCCTGAATGTTTTGACACCCCACTTACAAAAAAACATTTCAAACCTATAAAGCTGCGCACCAATCCTGCCAGAACTGAATGGAATTTGATTCGTACTGACATTAAACGTACAGGAAATGGTATCGAATGGCTACCTGAAGTAGAAAAAGTAATTAAGAAAAAGCCTAAACAGAAACTTCGAAGTCGTATCTTTATAAAAAACCTATTTAAAAGATTATTTAAAATAACTAAAAGTCATTCATAATATAAAGTATTTAGCAATTAATTTTTTGGGATTAAGAATAAATTGCAATCTTACGATAGTTTAAACTTACGAAAAAAGCTAAGATTTATATAGGTCTTAGCTTTTTAAAAAATATTTAATCATATTTGTATGATCAATCAATAAAACTTAACCAATCCATATATTGCTCATTGCGACCGTGTACTACATCAAAATATAAAGTTTGTAGCTTTTCAGTCAATGGTCCGCGGCCACCGTTACCGACCGTGCGATCATCATATTCACGGATAGGCGTCACTTCAGCAGCAGTACCTGTCATAAATATCTCGTCTGCTAAGTAGAACTCATCACGAGTGATACGGCGTTCAACGACTTTGATGTCTAGATCAGCCGCGAACTGAAGGATAGTACGACGAGTGATACCATCAAGTGCACCGCCCGCTAAATCTGGCGTATGTAGCACGCCATCTTTTACCAAGAATAAGTTCTCGCCAGCACCTTGACACACATACCCTTGCGGATCCATCAAGATAGCTTCGTCATAACCATTACGAGTGACTTCTTGGTTGGCCATGATAGACACAGGATAGTTGCTTGAAGCTTTTGCCTTACACATAGTCACGTTTGGCATATGATGCGTATAAGATGACGTTTTTACACGGATACCATTCTTGATGCCTTCTTCACCAAGATAAGCACCCCAATGCCAAGCAGCCACCATTGCATTGATGCTGTTGTCACGTGAAGACAAGCCAAGTTTTTCTGCACCTACCCAAATGAGCGGACGAATATAAGCTTCTGCCAAGTTGTTTTGCTTGACCACATCCTTATGTGCTTGCTCTAAAGTGGCAGCATCGAAAGGTACGTCCATTTGGAAGATTTTGGCTGAGCCAAGGAGACGTTCGGTGTGTTCTTTTAGGCGAAAAATAGCGGTACGATTATCTGCTGTTTGGTAAGCGCGTACGCCTTCAAACACAGCCATGCCATAATGCAAGCTATGGGTAAGCACATGAACTTTAGCATCTGGCTGTTCGATCATTGTGCCATTCATCCAAAGCTTACCATCTTGTGTTGCCATATTCATTTTATAATCCTTATGCTAGCACTGACGTCTAACTTTTTTTAGGTAGGTTTTATTTAACAGTAGTGATCAACATCGTATGATAACACCGCAGTGCCCATTTTTATTGCTTAAAGCAAAGCTTGATTATGACGAACAGCTAACAGTATTAAGATGATGTGTGACCGATTATATCACTGGCCGTATTGGCAAATGAAATCTTTTGGTTTGAGACCCTATAGTTTTTAATTACGCCTTTTAATTATCACAAGGCCTTACAGTTTAAGCGTCTCTTGGACTATCGGCAAGGCCTTAATCATACAAGTTACGATATTACTCGTCGTCTGTCTCCACACCCATAAGATGCTGCCATTGTGACTGTACTAACGCTCGCGTCTCCTGCCACAATGACTCATCAACGAGCAAAGACTGCTCTGATAGTGCCAATTGATGCGTGGCAGCACGTATTCTTAGATAGGCATCGGTCAAATCCTGACAGACTTGGTCATCCCAAATACCAAGCAAGGCAACTTCTGCAAAAATTCGCACATTATCGCTCCATTTGGTCAAACTCGGATATTCATGCGAGTAGGCCAATACGGCAAACTGTGCTAAGAACTCAATGTCTACAATACCGCCTGCATCTTGCTTAAGATGAAATTTGCCCGCTTCCTGCTGCCATTGGCTCGTGCCTAGATGCTTTTGCATTTTGATACGCATGCTAGTAACTTCACTACGTACTTGATCCAGTGTCCGTGGCAACGACAAGACATCGCGGCGAATATCACAGAAGCGTGCAGTGACTCGTCTGTCTCCACAAATCGCACGAGCACGTACCAACGCTTGATGCTCCCATGACCATGCTTTATCCATTTGATAGGTTTCAAACGCATGACAAGACACTACCATCATGCCAGCATTTCCTGAGGGTCGCAGACGCATATCAATCTCATAGGCACGGCCATCACGTGTTTGAGTATTGAGATAATTCATCAGTTTTTGTACAAGACGCGCGGCAAACTTCATACCACTGACTGATTTTTCACCAGTGGTCATGCCTTGCTCTTTTATCTTGTGTAAGAATACCAAGTCCAAATCTGAAGAATACGATAGCTCTAAGCCACCAAGCTTGCCATAACCGATAATTGCAAAGCCGCAGTCCGCTTCAGTGACTGGGTCGCCATCTTGGCCAATAGGATACCCATAACGATTAACAATCTCTGCAAAAGCGCGCTCTAATGCTGCTTCTAGTACGACTTCAGCGATATAAGTCAATGAATCCGATACTTTCATAATCGGGCGTTCAGCCAATACATCACTAGCAGCAACCGCCAACACCTGATTCTTTTTGAACAGACGTAGGACGCTTAACAGCTCTTCCTCATCGTTAGGCTCGACGCGTAGCAACTGTTGGCGCAAGATATCACGCAGCTCACGTTTATCTGGCAGATGGCGATAACGCTGCTGCAAAAATGTGTCTAATAATACAGGATACTGAGCCAACTCTTTTGCGATCCACGGGCTGGCAGATAGCATTGGAATCAGCTCAATCGTTGCATTGGGGTTTTCAGCAATCATGACCAAATAGATAGAACGGCGGCAAATCGCTTCAAGCAGTGAGATCAATCTCGGTAAAGCAGTATTGGCAAGTTGCTGCTGTTCTTGATGCGCTAACAACGCATGGACAATGACAGGATATGCGTCGTCTAAACGCTCTCTGGCTTCATCACTTAAATTAGCCACCATTTTTGATTGCCAAAAATTCTGTAGTACCTCGCGATTTTCTTTTGTTAGCACTTCATTTAAACGGGCAATTTGCTCATCTAAGTGCTCTGGTTCTAGATCAGTATCTTCGTTATCAGGTACTTGGCGCTCAGTTACCATACGCTCAAACGGCACATTGACACTTTCGCGATGACGATTAAGCTGATCTAATAAGGCATGCCAGTTTTCAAAATTCAGCGTCACTGCTAGATTATGCTGCCACTGCTCATCGTGTGGTAAGCGCTGGGTCTGCTGATCATTAATCGCTTGAATAGCATGCTCAAGCCGGCGTAAAAACCGATACGCGGCCTGTAGCTGCTCGTAAGTTGAATGCTCCAGATAGCCAAGCTCACATAATACTTGCATCGCTTGCAAGCAAGGTTTGATTTGCAGCTGTGGATGCCGGCCACCATAGATAAGCTGAAAGGCCTGTACGATAAACTCGATATCTCTAATACCGCCCGCACCAAGCTTGATATTGTCCAAGTCTTCACGCTGTGCAACTTGGTTTTGAATAAGAGACTTCATCTCTCTCAATGCTGAAAACGCACTGTAGTCCACGTAATAACGAAACACAAATGGCTTAATCAGCGCTTGTATCTCTTCATAAAATGGCTGGTCTATTTGTCCGACCACGCGTGCTTTTAACCAAGCAAAACGCTCCCATGCACGCCCATGCATCGTAAAATACTTTTGTAATGCAGATAGATGAATGGCTAAATCACTTCCATCACCCCATGGACGTAAGCGCATATCTACTCGAAAGACAAAACCGTCAGCGGTCTTGTTATCAAGCAGTTTAATGATGCCTTGACCCAATCTGGTCATAAAGCGTTTGTTATCTATGCTACGTGTGCCTTTTGCCTTATTGCCATTGGTCTCGCCGCGCGCTTGATGCACAAAGATTAAGTCAATATCACTTGATAAATTCAGCTCTTGCGCACCAAGCTTACCCATGGCCATAATCGCCATATCATCAATCTGTACATTGCCTTGTTCATTGATAAAGGTCGGCTCACCATACTTAGCAACCAAGTGCTGATAGGTATAATCCTTAGCAAAAGAGATACAACCATCTGCAAATTCAGACAATTCATCGGTCAGCTGCTCTAGACTGATCGCTTGCAAGGCGTCTTGCCAAATCCAGCGCATCATTAGTAGCGTGCGCAAGTGACGCAGACCACTCATGACCTTGATTTCATCAGCAAGTTGATAGTTCTCATCTAGCGTATAATCTTGTATCAAATCATCGATTTGCTGGCGGGTCAGCGTACTATTCAATGGATAGCTACGCAAAAACGTCTGACATGAAACCGTTCGACTCTCCCAAATCTGATAAGCAAATTCGCTCGCTGTCTGTAGGACTTGCAGTTGTTCTACGGTAGGCTGATAATCTGTACCATTGTTCACACGTGAGGGCATAGCAGGTAACATAGTGACAAAAACTCCTTACATAGAATGGTAAGACTACGTGAACCTAGCTCATAAGTTTATTGTTTTTTCTTACGAGGCAGTCACAGCATCAAATAATAATACTCAGTGTGCCTACACTTGAGATAAAACCACATTAAATAACAGTGACTCTATTTGGTTTGCGGCGCTTTATGTTAGCATAAACATCTTTGATAGAGACGACGCGCCTCTCTTTTATGACATAACGCTATTTGATGTGACAGTATGATCCGCTGTATTTCGTATTATCAGTATAAATTCTGTTTTCTGTCACGCAAATTTGCACACAAGCACTATAATAATAACGACCAAATTACTTTATACAAAGCATTTATAGCAACTCGGCCATAATTTTTAAACTCTTATTTATAATATGTGATACCGCGCCTTATGACGACCACTACCCCGTTACTACTGATTACTGCTGACCCTAGTCACCCATTGGCACACTTGGCGTTACGCTATGCACGCGCTTACCTGAATGGCGCAGCGAATAGTGATGCTATTAATAACACTGACACTAATAGTACAGGTACAGGCAGCAGCGATAATGCTACCTTTGAACAACCATTGCTCAATGTCTTCTTTTATGGGGATTCGGCTCACATAGCCAATCGATTGCGTTGGCAGTCAGCCGATCAACTAGACTTGACCAAAGAATGGCAGTCTTTGGCTGAGCAGTATCAATTACCCCTGCCTGTCTGTGTCAGTACAGCCCTTAGCCGCGGTGTGAGTGATGTAGACAATAGCTCACGCCACCAGCTTGACGGTGCCAATCTTGCGACAGGGTTTACGTTAGTGGGACTCAGTGAGCTTGCCATGATGATGCAGGACGACTGTCGTTTGATACAGTTTTGATAGTGTGTCGTTGGATAACTTGTCTATTGAGATCACTGGTAGCGGTAACTATTTTTAGGAATACATAATGAGATTATTAATTCAGCTGCACACGCCTACTGAAGCAGCAAGCTACGAAGGTTGTGCACTTGCGCTAACTTTAGCGACATTTGGTCATGAGGTGCAATTGTTCTTAGATGCACCTGTCTTTGGCTTATTGATGCAATCTGACTCGCGGCTACATGGCATGATTCAGTCACTTGAGCTTTACGATATGCCCGCAGCTTGGCTACCTGATGATGTCTTTAGTGGCTGGGTCACTGGTATGTTGCCGACAGATCTGGCATCACAGCTCACACTCGTGCCAGAGGTCATCAACTCACAAGACTTTGAGCAGATACTTACCTTTTAAATCACTATATTACTTAAATTTATAAAATAATAAAGCACGTAATCGGACACTTTTATGGCAACTTTATATCAATTGCATAGCACGATGGCTACCCTTAGACGCAGTACTGAAGAGATGTCTCGCACTTGGCGCACAGGTGATAGTATCCTTCTGCTTGGCAGCACTCCTGCTTTTATCGATTGGCTCAATGCTTATTTAAATGATAGCGATATAGATGGTATTGCTGGTATTTACACATTAGCAGATGACATCGCCCAGCTCACGGCAAATACAACTGGCAAGCTTAATTTAGAGACTAAGTTGACTGCTATTTTAACCGACGCAGAATGGGTCAATCTGTCTCAGAGCAGTCAGTTTGATAAAGTGGTGACGATTGCCTTATGAGTAATGATATGACCACTCACAACGCTGCATTATCAGCGGCTGATATTGAATTGGATCAAGACGGCCATCTGTGTGACCATACGATCTGGACGCCTGTTATCGCGCAGCACTTGGCAGACACATTAGAGGTCAATCTGAGCGATGAGCATTTAGAAGTTTTGCAACAAGTGCGCGCGTTTTTTGATAAATTTAATCACGCGCCAGCAACCCGTCCATTAATCAAATGGCTACAAAAGACTTTGCCAGAACTCGATATTAGCAATCAAAAGCTACAGCAATTGTTTAACACAGGTTTGGTCGCGCGTCATGTCAATCGCTTAGCAGGACTACCAAAACCACCAAACTGTTTATAAATAGTTCCGCTCTACTGTAAAGCTTTAGTACTCTCTTATCGTAAACTGAGAGTACTAAAATGAGCAGTACTTAACTACTCATTACGTATACAACTGCCTTTTAAGAGAATCTACTTTGGATCATAGACTATCAATGTCTCATAACCAATACTACGACCTTCATCACCCATAAACCCTTGCTGTCGCCATATCTCGTACAAACAGATGGCTACGCTATTTGATAAGTTCAAACTGCGTGAGTCAGCCAGCATGGGCAGTCTTAGCCAATTATCAGCACCGATATCTTCCCGTATATCATCTGCCAGTCCTGCTGTCTCTGAACCAAATACTAACGCGATATTGGGCATGGCTTTATTGTCAGGTTTTTCACTGTTTACTTGCCCGCCAAAATCATAATCATAGAATGGTTTGCTCAGTTTGGTTGTTAAAGCCGTGACAATATGGCAGTCGGCTGCTCGCAACGCTTGCCGTGCGGCTGTCCAATCATCATGCACTTGCAAATGCGCGTATTCATGATAATCAAGACCTGCACGGCGTAGCTTTTTATCATCAAGCTCAAATCCTAAAGGTCTCACTAAATGCAGCTGTGCGCCGCTATTGGCACACAGTCGAATAATATTGCCAGTATTGCTCGGCATTTTTGGTGCTACTAACACGATATGGATGGTCATTCTTACTCCACAAATATTCAGCGCTCTATTATTTAAATTTATGAGCAGTAGGTAATCGAAAGTTACAGTTTACTGCCAATAATTACATTTTGATACTGTGCAGCGTTTTTAACTTTCATTATGATGTCTGTAATGGATAGCGCGATAGCATTTATGTATGACTGTCTCATCCAATACCCCTTCAGTGAAACTTGAGCAAGATACTTAGCGTCACTGTTGTTATTTATAACCATTCATTTATCTTTGAGGATACTATTATGAAAAAAGTAATCATCGCATCTTTAACTGCTATGTTCGTTCTAACTGGTTGCAACACGTTCAAAGGCTTTGGCCAAGACGTATCAAGCGCTGGTGATGCTGTAACTGGCGGCGCACAAGAAGTACAAAACAAAATCTAAGGTCTGTTTTTTTAGATTTTCAAAAGGGCTTATCATTTATTTGATAAGTCTTTTTTGTGTTCTTACTTCGCTGCTGTTAAACAATTACTCAAGCACGATTTTATAAAAACGCGCGTAATATCTGATTGAGATAACGCTGACCTAATACCGTCGGTTGCAACTGCGTATCACTATCTACCAACAACCCTTGTTTGACCAGACTGTTTACTTGTTCAGCAATACTATCAAGGGTCAATCCAGTTCTCTTTTCAAACAGTGACCAAGCGACACCGCCATGTAAGCGCAGTGCATTTAACATAAACTCGCTCACCAAATCTTCTTGATCAATCGCTTGCCAGCCAACCATTTTTGGTGTGATCTGGTGCATGTCAGACTTCTCTGTGGCATCTGGACTCATTATTACATAATCTTTTGGCAAACGTGATTTGCTAAAGCGATAGATACCTGACGCTATTAACAAGTCATCTTCCATTTTATCTTTTATGTCTGACGAGTTACTACCATTGCTATCGTTACGACCAATCGTCACTTTACCATGTGCTCCAGCGCCAATAGCTAAATAGTCGCCAAACTGCCAATAGTTGATATTATGACGACATGGTTTGTCTGACGCACCTGCCCATGCTGACACCTCATAATTGCTATAGCCTAATTGCTGCAACAGCGTTTGCCCCGCTTGTTCAATATCTGCCAAATTGTCTTCATCGGGTAAAATAGGCTGGCTACGGTAAAACACGGTATTTGGCTCAATAGTCAGTTGATACCAAGAGATATGCGTTGCACCAGCATCATGCGCCATTTGGATATCTTCTAGTGCTTCATTCATGGTTTGCTGCGGTAGACCGTGCATCAAGTCGACGTTGACTCGTACAAATCCAGCCGCTTTGGCAGCGCGAATCGCTGATAATGCTTGCACAGGATCGTGGATACGCCCAAGTACCTTTAGCTTATCAGCGGCAAAGCTCTGTACGCCGATAGACAGACGATTGATACCAACCTCTAAATACTGAGAAAATGGTGCATACTCAAGCGTGCCAGGGTTCGCCTCCATCGTGATTTCGATGTCTTCTGCAAATTCAAAACATGTACGCAACCCAGTAAACAATCGCTGATACTGAGCAATGGGTAATAGAGACGGCGTACCACCACCGATAAATATCGAACCAATTTTTCGGTTCTGAGTTAAAGGTTGCTGCATCGCGGCGTCTAACAATAATGCATCGACGTATTCCTCATACATGGATAGCTCACTGTCTATCGGTAGCTCATGCGAATTAAAATCGCAATAAGGACATTTCTTCACACACCACGGGATATGAATGTAAAGAGACAATGGAATGTCGGTCACGTCTACCGCGATAGTATCCGTCTTTGGTTCAGTAAGACTTAACGTATTCAGGTCGTTCGGCATGCTGTCTATATTCACTTTGGGCATAAATAAACTTATTTTGTAGTGAGCAATAATGATCGATATCAAAAGTAACGCTAGGTTGACATACTCCCACCACTTTCGCCAAGCTCAAGTGGGGGAATCTAAAAGCAAATGCTCTTAGGCGACTTTCTCACGAAGGTCGCTTGTTTTCTGTTTCAACGGGCGACCTTTACTGCATCCTCCCTCCGCAGACAAAACGGCATGTCCTGCCGCTAATATGTTACGAGCCGCATTAAAATCAGCGTTCGCAACATACCTACATTTGACGCACTCAAATTTTGACTGAGTTTGTCTGTTATCGACAGCGATATGCTGGCATTCAGAGCAGGTTTGGCTAGTGTATCGTGGGTTTACCTTAATCAGTAACCCACCGCGCCACTGCTGCTTGTACTCAAGCATATTGACCATCATGCCCCAGCCTTGATCTAGGATGGATTTATTTAATCCTGATTTGGCTTTGACATGATGACCTTTATTCTCCACCGTACCACTGGCTGATTTTGACATATTGGCGACTTTTAAATCTTCACAAGCG
>NZ_PJAT01000006.1 GCF_002836715.1 Psychrobacter sp. 4Dc | reverse complement strand
ATAATATAAAAGATATACAAAAACTATTGTGTGGTTGATGTCTGAATATTTTTTATATTGTGAGAAAGCCAGTTGGTCGGACCTTTAAAACGTTATTCACATTAGTTTATCTAGATAGCTTGATATAAGAAAGCGTAGCAGTATTTTAAGAAAAGGAGTGCTCTGTGAAATTCTCTTGTGCATTAGAAACGTCTTCTGAACGTATTCGTCTGGTCAATGTTATTTCGCCGCTTATCAAAGCAGGTTATCAGCTGGTCTCCCAAAGACAAGAGGCTTCAGAGAATGGTGGTAATATCATTCATGTGATCGCAAGAAGCCTAGGCTCTAAAACGCAAGCAGATCTAATCGATGACTTGTCTTCAATTGAAGGCTGTACGCTTTTTAATCTAGAAATCGATGAAGAGGGCGGCTCGTCAGCTGCCCCTGCAAAGAAGACATTGGATGAGAAAAGCGTCTTATCAGCCATCGGTGCTTATTACCCTAAAATAGCAGATATTGTCAGTCAGTATGAAGATAGTTTACCTATTGAGCGACGTGTGACGGCATTGCAGGAGTTGGGTCGTAAGGTTGGCGGGGGTATTTACCAACGTGATTATTCACTTGGTAGTCCACTAAAGATGCCTACTACGATCACTCGTGAGCTTGTACCAGCACTAAAAGGCCTGTCTAAAGTTAAAGCAAAGAATAATGTAATTTATTTAATCAAATGTCCGTTCTGTAAGTCGTCAGATCATACTCACTCAGGATGCCATTTTATTGTAGGTTATATAGAAGGCTTTTTGGCAAGCAACCCTGCTATAGATGTGGTTCAAGTTGAAGAGACTAACTGCGGCGCAGGTAGTACCAATATTTGTGAATTTACCATTGGGTAAGAAAGACTGTGTGTAGATAACTTCATGTCAAAAAATCAACGAGCGAATGACGCACCGTGTTGCAATAAAAGTAACGTTATTTGACTCAATTCTTATGATAGATAAAAGGCAAAAAAATGATGGAAGTTGAATATAACTTACTTTTGGTGTTGGTCTCATACGCCATTGCAGTATTTGGTTCTTATGTTGGCTTAAACCTTGCCATTCGAGTACCTTCTGCTAAGCCAGGAACGGATTTGTATTTTTGGGTAGCGCTATCATCGATTGCTATCGGTGGTGCGATTTGGTCTATGCATTATATCGGTATGATGGCTGTAGATATGAAGATGCCTGTGACTTATGACTTAGGGCTAACAATTGTCTCAATGCTACTCGCGATTTGTTTCGTTGCAGTTGGTATTGTTATCGTAGGTCGTGGTGAACCAAGCGTTGCTAAGTTAATCGGTGGCGGTGTGCTTACGGGACTGGGTGTTGCAGCCATGCATTATACTGGTATGGCTTCTATGCAGATGGACGCTACCATGTCATACAATATACCGCTGCTTATCTTATCGATTGTGATTGCTATTGCAGCTGCTATCGCTGCGCTATGGTTGGCATTCAATCTACGTGGTACATTACAGCGTTTTGGTAGTGCCTTCATCATGGGTCTGGCAGTTTGTGGTATGCATTACACTGGGATAGCCGCGATGGAAATGACGATGACTGATCACTCAATGTCTATGGACTATACGCATGCAGGTGCCATATCTTCATCAATTATGATCTTCATCGGTTCAGCAATCGTATTGAGCTTACTATGGGTCATTGCTTCTAAAAATGCACCTAAGCAAGCGACACTAGCATTTGGCGAGTAATTTTAAACGCTCATTTTTAATATCAATTAAAAATGAAAATAAACAAGGGTTTTTAGATTAATATCTAAAAACCTTTTTTTGTGTCCGTTCAAATCATCTGCTAACCACGTGTATGCGTAGCGGATTATTTATTCATCATCCTTTTCAATTTTGACACTCATCATAATAGAGCGTACTTGGCATGGTTTAATATGCTGAATATTGGTCTCTAAGTTAGGTCTCTCTGATAGCCCCAACCAATAAGAAAATCCAGCTTGAGTCAAATCAA
Source organism: Psychrobacter sp. 4Dc (assembly GCF_002836715.1). Classification (GTDB taxonomy): domain Bacteria; phylum Pseudomonadota; class Gammaproteobacteria; order Pseudomonadales; family Moraxellaceae; genus Psychrobacter. Next base: position 78,705 of record NZ_PJAT01000006.1, on the reverse strand, counting down.
TCCCGCTATGAGAAGTATACCCAATACCACCTGATGGACGACTATTGATCTCAAGAACACGGTGCTGACCGCTATCATCAGCTTTGGTTTGTACACTGACGATACCATCACAGCCAAAAGCCCTAATCAGTGGGATTACGACATCCATGACAGACTGCTCATAACCAACATGTTGTATTTTTCCGGTTTTATGACGAGTGACAGCAGCTAGGACTTCACCATATTCACAGACTACATCGATAGAGTATTCTTGCCCAGATAGATAAGGCATGAGCAGCATTGGAATAGGGCGCTCATGTACAATTTGGCTGTTAGCATAGGCATTCACAAATTGAGCTGTATTGATTTTTTTCTCTTCAGTGAAGTATAAGTGCTCAAAGCTATCGTACGCAGTACTATCTGCTTTACCCGTGTCTAGTCGCCAAAACCCTTGGGCAAAAATACCGACGACAGGTTTTACGCATAGAGGCTGGTCGCCATGTTCGGCTAATAAAGCCTCAAGCTCCGCCGTACTATCAAAACGCCATGCGTCTGCCACTGGGATATTATGAGTGTGACAATGCTGCATAAAAGCAAATTTATCATCGATTGATTCTAGTGCCGCTACGCTGGTTGCTCCCGTTAATAGTCGAATACCCGCAGCGTCGAATTTCTCACGATACACTTCATAGTCAATACCATTGCGCCCAGTCAGTAGTACTTTTACGTTATGCTTTTGAGCTTGTTCCAATACGAACTGCCAGCGTGGTATGGCAGGTTCGCTAGTCATTTGGGTGTCAGTATCTACAATCGAGTCAGTTGGCTCACGATAAATCATATCGGCGAATTCAAAAATTTCAGGTCTATCATGACGGTGTGAGGCAATAACTTGAAAAGGGTTGTTTGAAGGACTGCTTGATTTGCTCTTTAGACTTTGTAAGCTCTCCAACATATCACGCTGGCTAGATTGGCCTTCAGCTAACCACGCTGCTACTGGTATTGAAGGGTTACTATTATCAGCAAGATTATTCATAATTCTCTCAGCGTTATTATTAGGTATCGGGGAATGGGCAAGTCAATATTGCTACTGCAAATCTAGTAGTAATATTAGCAAAGGTATACGGTTTAATAGCACGTATTATATACAAATGATATGCGTTATAAACGACTCTGATAAAATAGTCATAGGGATTTGTAAGGACGACTTTAGTGCTTATATCGCGATTGTCTGGTTCAAAAAATTCATGATATCCATGCTACTATATGATGATAGTCGGCATGACAATGACAACAGCATAATAAATAATCTAAAGGACGTATGATGAGTCAAAACCAACCTCAAAAACTAATTGCAGGTGCCAATGCGCCACTACCAACTGACAATATTAGCATTCGTATTTTAAGCCAAAATGCTATTGATTGTGCCGCTTATCGCCTGACTACTGACGGTAAAGTACGCGGTGATGGAGACATGATATTTTATGGTCAGACACGTAGCGATGATGGTAGCGTTAGCTTCCGTGGTCATGACAGTGATGGGTTTTTTGATGTCAATTTGTCTGCACAGCCTGCAAGTATTGAGAAAATTGCCCTAGCGTTCTCTAGTGCGCAAACACTGTCGCAAGTTGGCGATGTGGATATTCAAGTTTTGCAGGGCAGTCAAGTACTGATGACCTGTCAGCTGAGTAGCGCAGGCCGTAATGAAAAAGCCATTATATTAGCTGAATGCTATCGCAGACAAGGAAGCTGGAAATTTCGTTTTATCGCCCAAGGTTTTGAAGGAGGGTTAAAACCTTTATCTGAGCATTTTGGTGTGGAAATCGCTGATGAAGCGCCTGCCCAAAATCATAACCCTGCACAAAGCCAACCTCAACCTATCAACACGCAGCGACCAATCAATACGCAGAAAGCAGGCAACACGTCTCAAGCTAACAACCCGCCACCGATTCATGCTAACTCTTCAATTAACTTAAGTAAAATAACCTTAACTAAAAATCAATCTAGCATTAATCTTAAAAAACGTGATGATTTTGGCAAAATTTCGGTCAATTTAGATTGGAATCAACGCCCCCAAAGTGATAAAGCAGCGCCCAAGAAAGGGATACTGGGAGATCTGTTTAAGCAGCATCAATCAAGCGGTATCGATTTAGATGTCGGCGCTATGATTCATCTAAAAAATGGTGAAAAAACCCTGATTCAAGCGTTGGGCAATCGCTTTGGTAGCTTGCAATCAGCGCCTTATGTTTGCCTACGTGCGGATGATAGAACGGGGCAGGTAAGCGGCGGTGAATGGCTAGATATTAACGGTCAGCAATGGTCACAGATTGAAGAAGTATTTATCTTTGCGTTTATTTACGAAGGCGCACCTAACTGGGAAAAAACCGATGGGGTTGTGACTATTCATGTCCCAGAGCAATCACCGATTGAGACACGTTTGACCGAAGGTGCTGGTAACTTACCGATGTGTGCCATTGCCCGTTTGGTCAATCAGCAGGGCAGTATTAATGTTGAGCGTATCAACCAATACTTTAAAGGTCACCAAGAAATGGACAAAGCATTTAACTGGGGCTTTAGCTGGAAACGTGGACGTAAATAGTATTTTTTAAGATCTCAATAATAAGCATAAAATAGCGGCCCATCTATCAATAGATGGGCCGCTATTTTTTGAAACAAACTACTCAACTAGATTGTTAATAATCCAGTTAAAGCCTAAAGTCAATTATGCATGCGGTGTGATAGCAGGCATTAAATCGTGGAAGGTGCGGCCAGAAGCTGTCTCGCCAATCGCATGCATTTTCCATTCATTGTTGTGACGATAAACCTTTGCCATTACCATCGCTGTATGTCCACCTTGGGCAGACAAGTTATAACGTGCTACTTCGCTATTGTTATTGGCATTAACGATACGGCAAAACGCATTTTCTACGGTCTCAAACGTTTGACCAGTAAAGCTATTGACCGTAAATACCAATGAAACCACATTGGCAGGTACTCTTGAGAGATCAACATTGATGACTTCATCATCGCCATCACCGTCGCCAGTACGGTTGTCACCAGTATGCACGATACTGCCGTCTTTCGATTTTAGCTGACTGAACCAAATTGCATCGACCGCTTGCTTGTTAGCGTCGAACATGATGCATGAAGCATCTAAGTCGATAGAGTCGCCGCCCGAACCGCCACCGAATAATTTTCCTAAGAAACCACCTTTTTTATCTTGTGGCCCTTGCGCAACATCCCAACCTAGACCTAGTTTAACTTGAGTCAGCTCGCCACCAGCTTCTTTGCTTAGGGAGATTTTTTGACCTTTTTGAAGACTAACTGCCATGTGAGTATCCTTATAATAATTGTGAGTAAAACCGTTTAGAAATAACGCTAAAGAGTGTTATAAATTGCGAAATGCACTATAAGATATTGTCTAAAAAGCCACCACCGCCGCCACGTCCACCTGAGCTACTACCTAGGACGCTTTGTATCCAACCTTGATAACTGTCACGATTGCGCGAGCAAATAATGACTTTGCCACTTCCTGAGAAGTTCAGAACCATCCCTTCGCCACTAGTAACAGAGTTGATAATATTGCTCATGATGCCTTTTTTCTTACTGGTCGAAACTGACAGTTTGTATTCAAGATTCGAATCCCAGCAGACTACATGACCATTATCAATGATAACGTCTTTGTCTGGTGTGACATCAATCTCAAACAACGAACCAAAACCAGATACCACGACTTGGCCTTGACCTTGGGTCTGCATCACCATAAAGCCGCCTGTATCACCAAACACTGCACCGCCTAAATTGCGCTGAATATTGGCTCTGATATCAACGCCAGTTTGGGCCGCGACAAACGCACCATCACTCAATGTATACTGCTGCTTGCCAACTTCTATGATTTGCATATCACCATCGAGCGTGGGCGCAAGCAAACAGTCGCCCTCACCATTAACCGCTTCAATCTGCTGTTGGAATAACGATTCATCGTTTGCAAAGCGGCGCATCAGTGACTGCATCAGGCCACCTTGTAGCTTACCTTTCAGCTCAAGATTGGACTCCATCATCACCATTGCATTGGCTTCACAATAAATTGAATCGCCTTTTTTAAGATTACAATGCAAAAAAGGTTCAATAGTACCGATTAAACTGAATGTTGCGGCCATGGCTTGCAAATCCTTATTCTAATATCTTTGTTAAATGCTCTTAATATGTGCGTGTGCTTTTAGGTGCTCTATAGATTTTAATGATAAGCCAATTAAATTTAAAGCCATCAAATGCGTTAAAGGGGCACACTTGATGGCTCATTAGATCATAACCAGACATCTGGTTATGATAATTGGCTTGCTAAACGTTTACGTTGGTTTTAACGTTAAACATTTACGCCATAAGAGGCTGCTAATGGTCCAAGACCACCGCTGAAGCCTTGACCAACCGCACGGAATTTCCAATCACCGCTGTGACGATATAATTCACCGAAAATCATTGCTGTTTCAGTACTGCCGTCTTCTGATAGGTCGTAACGAGCGATTTCAGATTCGCCATTGTCGTTTACAACGCGGATATAAGCATCACCAACTTGACCGAAGTTTTGATTACGTGCTTGGCCTTCATAGATGATGGCGCAGATAGCTACTTTGTTGACGTCAGCTGGAATGCTCGCAAGATTGATTTTGATTTTCTCATCATCGCCATCGCCTTCGCCAGTACGGTTATCACCAGTATGCTCAACGGCGCCATTATCTGATTTTAGGTTATTGAAAAAGATAAAATCTTGGTCGTTACGGACTTTGCCTGCTTCGTTAATCAAGAAACCGATTGCATCTAAGTCAAACTCTTGGCCGTCAGTGGCACGTGGATCCCAGCCTAGACCGACTGTAATGTTAGTTAAACCTGGCGCTTCTTTTGATAAGTTTACGTTGCCGCCTTTTGTTAAGCTAATAGCCATACAAATATCCTTTGGATTAATAGTTAAGTGGATTGAGTGATAAAAAATAAACTAAAAGTTGTGCAGTGACTGATACCTCAGAGCAAATAATAAAAACTTACCTGTATCCTATGCCCTGCATATCATTACGTTTTACTATACTAAGCGTTTGCTCACTAAGCAAGGCGTATTTTGTGCACTTACTATATGCTTACTAAGGGACATAATACTTCTGTATCTTTGATAATTTCTAATCAACTTAGCAATAGTCGTTAAGATATTGTTATGAAAAGTAATGTTTCATACAAAAGGGATTTAGCACAAAGGTAGCTTAGATAAAACAATCGCTTTAAAGAACACCGACTGACTATATGGGCTTAGAACAAACTAACTCATGGCTTAGGTATGCTTCGCAGCTAGTATGAGAGCATGGCATTATATAAAAAACCTATTTAGACAAATAGACATGTATCTCTTATTCTGCAAAAACCGACCAGCCAGTTTTTTGTACGAAGCGCTCTAGTGCTTTTAGTCCAAGCTTAGAGTTACCTACATGATCAAGCCCTGGTGACCAGACCGCGATAGAACCTTTACCAGGTGCTATCGTCAAAATACCGCCACCAACACCACTTTTGCCTGGTAAGCCCACGCGGTAAGCAAATTCGCCAGAACCATCATAATGACCACACATCATCATCAATGAGTTAATACGGCGTGCTCGTTTTTCATTGATTACACGTACTCCTGAGTGCTTATCAACTCCATTAGACACTAAATAAAGACCGGCACTGGCCAACTGTTGGCAGTTCATTGCAATTGAGCACTGATGAAAATACGTACCTAATACATTATCCACATCGTGTCTTAAACGACCAAAGGATTTCATAAAGTGCGCCAGAGAGGCATTTCGGTCCTTGTGCGCCATCTCAGAAGCCGCTACTTTATGATCAAAGCGAATTGACTCATCATCTGCAATGAGGTGAACAAACTGCAGGATTTCACCCAGTGTTTCTTTGGGTTTATGCCCCATCATAATAGCATCCACCACGGCAATGGCACCAGCATTGATAAATGGGTTGCGCGGTCGACCAGACTCATGCTCAAGCATCACAATTGAATTAAAAGGATCGCCAGATGGTTCGCGTCCGACGTGTGTCCAAAGTGTATCACCTAGCTTGCCAAGACCAATGGTTAAGGTAAACACCTTAGAGATACTTTGGATGGAAAACAGAGTGCTTGCATCACCTGCTGCATACATATGCCCATCAGGAGTCGCTACGGCTATACCGAACTGATTAGGATCAATATGAGCCAATTGCGGGATATAATCTGCGACTTTGCCGCGGTCAGTTTCTCTTGCCATCTCTGCGGCAATATCATCAAGAATTTTTTGCATATCGTTTATAGGGTCTTATTTCGACAATTTATTTAAGGACGAGGATTTTAACTGAAGATAGGGTAATAGTAACAGGGCAAACGTAATTTTAACCATTGATTGTCTTAATTATGGGTTATTCCGATATTTTGGGGCTTCCACAAGACCTAACAGTATGGCGAAATAATGTGAAAAAAAACAGGCCATACCTGATGATATGACCTGCTTAGATGTATAACTAGATACAGACTACACTGAGAACACGCCTTAGTTTAGGCTTGCTTTCTCAGCTTTACGATGCTGAAGTGACGCTAGCAGCGCCCAACCAATAAAGGCAATACCAATCAAACCAGTGATAATCTCTGGCACATGGAACTTCACTGACAATAGCATAATCAGTGCCAATGCGCCGATGGCATAATGTGCGCCATGCTCAAGATAGATGAACTCGTCAAGCGTGCCTTTGTCTACCAAGAAAATAGTCATAGAACGTACGAACATCGCACCAATTGCAAGACCTAACATGATAACAATCACGTCATTGGTGATTGCAAATGCGCCAATCACACCATCGAAACTGAATGAAGCATCTAGGACTTCTAAGTATAAGAAACCAATGATACCGCCCTTCATAATGGCACTGGTCGCCGCAGCGCCCGAACCATTTTCTTCGTTCTCTAGGTCTTCTTCCAGATCACCTTCAAGCATACCTGATACAACCTGTACGCCCAGATAAACCAAGATACCCCAAACACCTGCGATTAGAACAGCGCTTGACTGCTCTGCATTAGCCCACGATACCGCAATCATCAAGACGATAAGCGCTACAAATACGCTCATGGCATCGACTTTGCCTAGCTTGGCTAAACGGCTCTCAAGCCAGTCAAACCAATGCACATCTTTGTCATCAAAAATAAAGTTCAAGAATACCAATAGTAAGAAGATACCACCAAATGCTGAGATTTCCGCATGGTGTGCCATCAGTCTTGCTGAGTACTCTTCAGGGCTATATAAAGCCAAGTTGATGACTTCCATCATACCAAGGTCAGCAGTAACCGCGACGATGACAATAGGGAAGACCAATCGCATACCGAATACGGCGATTAGGATACCAACGGTTAAAAATATCTTTTTCCAAAATTCGTCCCAGCCCTTAAGGACTGAAGCATTGACCACCGCATTATCAAAAGATAATGAAATCTCCATGACGGCCAAAATAGCGGTAATAGAAAGAGTGGCTATCATGCCACCCATACCACCATGTGAATATCCCCACCATGCTGCTATTGCCAAAGCAATTGCGGTGAAGATAAAGTCTAAATAAAAATGTCTCATGACACATCCTGTATGGTTGCGTAAAGCTAAGGTCTACCTAGTATAGGCATGAACCGCAAAAAAGCGGTTATTACTAACCACTTTTTATGCATAATTTTAAACGAAACGTAAAGCATTACTAGTCATTTGGCCATTAAAAATTGTGACTATTTGCAACGATGGCGGTTTGCTATTTTGGACGTGATGACGGTGACTAATAACTGACTAAAGACCAGTAAATAATGGTTTTAAATATCGACACCGTATTGCTGACACATCGCTTGCAAACCGCCTGAATAGCCTTGACCAACAGCGCGGAATTTCCATTCACCATTGTGACGATATACTTCGCCAAACACCATTGCTGTCTCTACAGAGTAGTCTTCTGCTAAATCAAAACGTACGACTTCAGTGCCTGTTTCTTCATTAACAACACGGATAAAGGCATTGGCGACCTGACCAAAGTTCTGGCTACGCGCTGCAGCATCATGAATAGTCACCGTCACGACTACTTTATCTACGTCTGCAGGTACTTGAGTGAGATTTACTTTGATAACTTCATCATCACCATCGCCTTCGCCAGTACGGTTGTCACCAGTATGCTCGACAGCGCCATTGTCAGACTTCAGCTGATTATAGAAAATAAAGTCATGATCGCCGCGTACTTTACCCGCGCCATTTAGCAAAAATACGCTAGCATCAAGATCGAACTCCGCACCAGAAGTGGCGCGCTCATCCCAACCAAGACCGATAAGTAACTTGGTTAAATTTGGGTCGGTTTTCGTTAGCGATAAATTACCGCCTTTATTAAGTGATAAAGCCATGGTGTTATCCTTTTTATTAGACGTTAGTGGTTTTATAAGGTCATCGAAAAAAGGCGATGCTTACGCAATAACTGCGCAAATCCATCGCCTAGTAACGCTCTATCATAGCAACAAAAAATGGCCCAATCAAAGCTGATTGGGCCATTGTTATATTTCATATACATTTGGCAAAAAACAGAAGTTTCAGGTACTTATGCTGCCACTATAAATCTATAGTTTTATTTATCAAAATCCTATTTACGGACTTTAGATTCTAAACTATAAATCTGAAACTTCGAATTATAGACTTTGACGATGACGAATCTCAAAGCTTTGATGAATCGGCTTTTTGATATTAAAATCAAAGCCAATGGTTTTTTGCGTGATATCAATGATGTCATAACGCTGAGTCAACTGCTCATCTAACTCAAAACGCGTAAAGTTGTTAGAGAAGTATAAGACGCCATCAGAGGTGAGGCGGTTCATGGCACGATTAATCAGTGCAGCATGGTCACGTTGCACATCAAAAGTACCTTGAAACTTCTTAGAGTTTGAGAAGGTCGGTGGATCAATAAAGATAACATCGAACTGTTCGGTATTGTCTTTAATCCACTCAAAGATATCGGCAGCAACGAATTGGTATTTATTGCGGCTAACGTCCAAACCGTTCAAGACAAAGTTTTGTTTACCCCAATCTAGATAGTTCTGTGACAAATCGACGCTAGTGACTTTTTTCGCACCAGCAAGCGCTGCATGCACACTTGCAGTACAAGTATAAGCGAACAGGTTAAGTACTGCTTTACCGCGGCTGTTGTCCTTGATACGAGCACGCATATTACGGTGATCGATAAACAGACCAGTATCTAAATAATCTGTAAAGTTGACATACAGATAGGCACCATCTTCGCGCGCAACATGAAACTTACCACGTTTTTCTGTGGTGTTCTGCTTGCTGTACTGATCGTTGCCAGACTGACGGGCACGCGTTTTGATAAAGATCTGTTCACGGTTAATATCAAAGACTTCACGGATACCCATCAATGCCAAATTAAAACGTTTCTTCGCAGTTTCAGGTGGGATGGTCTTTGGTGGTGCATATTCTTGCACATGCGCATAATCACCATATAAATCAATCGCGACTTTAAAATCAGGTAAATCAGCATCGTATACACGAATGTTGCTTACGTTGTCTTTTTTGGCCAATTTCTTGAGCTTAGCAAGGTTTTTTTGCAGACGATTAATAAAGTCTTGACCATCTTCTACTTCAATCTCGCGTTTCTCAAAACGACTAACAAGATTGCCAGTTTGTCCAGCGATAAGCGTTCCGTAGCGGAAATAGACGGTAATAGCACCATTATGACAGCGTAAGGTTTTTGGTTCTTTAATCGGTAGAATATCTACTTGTTCGACATGAGAGGCCAATATGCCAAGCATCGGGTCAATGCCACTACCGGCAAAGCTGTCTTGCAATATCAGCCCAATCGCTTGATACAACGGCTTAATCATTTCTTCATCACCCAAACGCTCACCATATGGTGGGTTGGTAATGACCAAAGGATTGCTCAATCGACCATCATTGACTAATGGCTTGAGCACGTTACTAAGTTGGTCAAGCGCACGATGTTCGATATCTAGTAGCGGTAAAAGGTCTTGTAAACCTGCGGCAATAAGGTTTTTCTCTGTAGCAAGAATCGCACCACTATCAGCATCAAAGCCCAGCATAAGCGGCAATGTATCAGGCTGCTCATTGGCAATCTCTAATGCTTCACGGAAACGTGTTTGAGCATCATCGATCATTTCTTGCCATAACGTCTCGTCATGATGCTGCCACTGATAAAAACCAAATTGATTGGCAGCTTTGTCGATGCCCACGGCATAGTCGCAATGCATCAATAGCGCTTCAATAAGGAAAGTTCCAGAGCCGCACATTGGGTCAATTAACGCATTATAGAAAGGTGCATCGCCAGCTTCATTTTTCTTGTGCCAACCAGCACTATAAAGTAGGGCAGCTGCTAAGTTTTCTTTTAATGGTGCTTCTGTCATGGCCACACGGTAACCACGGCGATGCAAACTGGTACCTGATAAATCTAGATACAGCTCTGCTTGCTTATCATTGATAGTTGCAAAAACAGAGAAGTCTGGGTTTTTACTATCGACGTTAGGACGGCTGTCGTAAACTTCGTTAAACGTATCGGCAATCGCATCTTTGATACGTAGCATGGCAAACTGCTGACTGACGGCGACACGCTTATCGACAGACAGACGAATAGCAAAGGTTTGCTCTAGGCTAAACTGCTCAGTCCAATTGACCGATTTTGCCAAGCCATATAGCTGCTCCGCAACGTCATATTCTGCATTGATGTTTTTACGTTTAATCAGCATCAATACCCGCGAGGCCACGCGTGACCATAGGCAAATAGTATATAGCTCACGCAAGCCACCAGTTACGGCTAAACGGCCGGTACTTTTGATTTCGCTGTCAATGCCAAAACTGGTTAGCTCAGTCTGCAGTGGTGCCTCAAGCCCATCGGCACAGGTAATAATAAGATCAAGCGACAACTCTGGTGAAGCTGCTGTTAGAGATGCGGGCGCGGTTTGTTCGGTCATACGGGTACCTGTGGGCTAAATTGACAAAAAAGCAAATAATAAGATAATTGGTGTAACCGGCAATTTTACCATAATTCACAGTAGGATGGTTCAAAGTAGCCGTGTTTAAGATTTTAAGATGTGATAGTTAAATACGTGACAATAAATTCTCTATTCACCCTTCGTCAGTGGTAATTCCTCTGGGACGATTTGAGTGGTGGTCGCAAAGGGTTTGGTTGCAATAGGGTAGTCAACATCCTTTGGCATCAGCAATCGCATATGCGGATAGGGCGTAGAAATATTAGCCGCATCAAACGCAATTTTAATCTCTTCTTGCAGCACTTCTTTGATTTTGGGTATGCGGGCAACGGCTGCTGGTTTGACCCAAAAACGTACGATAAAAAATACCCCGTACTCCCCGATTTCTGCCACGGTCGCTGAAGTCTCAGGACGATTAAGCACCGCATCGGTATCGCTGAGTACTTGCAAGATTTCCTTGCGAGCTGTCTCAATATCATCTTCGAACGCGATACGTACACGAATATCAAAACGGATAAAGTTTTTGGAAGTCAGGTTGATGACTTCTGATGAGGCAACATTGGAGTTCGGGATAATGACAGTGATATTGTCTCGAGTGAGAATATGAGTGGTGCGTAACGCGATGAGTACCACCCGCCCTTCATTATCATTGATATGAATCCAATCACCGACTTGAAAAGACTGCTCAAGCAGAATGGTGATACCAGCGATAAAATTAGCAAGGGTAGACTGAGCGGCGAAACCAACCGCCAAACCAACAATACCCAAACCCGCCACTAACGATACAATGTCGAAGCCAAATTGCGCCATGACGCTGGCAAGCCCGAGTACCAATAGTAGTACAGATAAAATATTTTTGAGTAGCTGCTCTATGGAAGCATTGAGACCATAATGCTGTAGGACTCTGTGAATGATTTGTCCTGATGATGCCCAAAGTACGTAATAGATACCTGCCCAAGTGCTTGCCTTCGCGGTGGCTTTGATGGTTTCTGGCTCAAAGTTTATCTGACTCATAATCGCTATCAGACTGGCGACAATCCAGACATAGCGCAAAACTGAACGGACAATCTTGGTGCGGCGCTCATTTAATCGAATTTTGGCACGGCTTTGTCTAAGGATATAGTTGGCCAACCAATAAAAAAATCCCAATACCGCAAGCAGTATTAGGATTTTGATGCCAGTGCTCGCCAGTTCTACTGCTTGAGAGGACCAATTAAGTGACTCTTCATCTATAGAGCCGCCGAGAGCAAGATATAGGCTAGTATGTAAGTCGCGAACGATCTCTTTAAAAAAGTCGGTAACACTAGCGATTGGCATTTTTTCGTCCATGCAGGATGTGTTTGTACAAAAAGTTGTAAACGAATATCTATTTATAAATTACTTCAAATCGTCAAAGCAATCAAATAAAGCAACAGTTAAGACTAGTTACTAGCGATTTAAAGCATTGCTGAATTGAGGACTTAGCTAAATGGTCGATTAAGAATTATCCTTTTGGGCATCTAGAGACTGGAAAGGTATTTCCATTTTATATTGAACATCACGTAGCGCCGTACGTAGACCCTCTAGTATCGTTGGATGATAAAAAGGGGTGTCGAGCATGTCTTTAATACTCAGATCATTGGTAATCGCCGTAGCAAGTATATGACCGATATATTCAGCATCAGGGCCGACCATACTGGCGCCTAAAATTCTGTCTGTCTTTTTACAGCCATAGATATGTAGTAAGCCGCAGTTGACACCCATTACACGGCTACGTCCTTGATTATCAAAGCTCACACTACCGATAACAAATTCGAGTTCTGAATCTTTTTGAATCTCTGGTAGCGACATACCAACATTGACGATTTGCGGTGAGCAAAATACGATAGAAAACGGCGTCGCAGGTGGGCGAATATAGGCCGCTTCTGTATTTTCGCAGACCATGCTACCTGCACTATAGCCTTCATCGCTGGCCACATGCAATAACGGAATATTAGCATTGGCATCACCAACGATATAGACGTTTAAGTCGCCAATCTGACCTGTTTTTTTACTTAAATCTTTTGGACGGTTCTTATCGTCTAGCTCAACACCTAAGTTTTCGACACCTAGCTGCTTAATATTGTTGCGACGACCAGTAGCAACTAAGACGTACTCACCTTGCCATTGCTGAGACTCACCAGCGCTGTCTTCATATTTGATAAACGCACTTTTATTACCGTCATCTGCTGTTGTACCTACATCGGTAATTTCACTGCCTAGATGCATGGTCAATTCATGACTTAAGCAATCCATGGCTTTATTATTAATATCATCGTCTTTCAAACCAGCCACTTGTTTGGCACGGTTTAGCAGCGTGACTTCTACGCCTAAACGTGTGAATGCTTGTGCAAGCTCTAGACCGATGGCACCAGCACCGACGACAGCCATCGTTCTTGGTAAGTCTTCAAGTTCAAAGACACTATCAGACGTCAGCATGGTATCACCCAGCTTATCCGCCCATCCATCAGGAATAAATGGCGAGCTACCAGTGGCGACAATGATTTGCTCAGCAGCAATCAGCTCATCATTAACTTCGATTAGCCCTTGCTCATTAATACGAGCACGACCGTCGATTTTCTTATGATCAGGCCAGCTATCTACTTGCTTTTTAATATAGCTAGCAAAATGACTGCGTTCGTCACGCACACGCTCCATGACTCGTTTGCCATCGATTTGCGCGGTCGCATGGATACCAAATTCAGCAGAATGGTTGGCATCATGTGCGCGATCAGCAGCTGCAATTAACAGCTTACTAGGCATACAGCCGACCGCAATACAGGTCGTGGTCCAAAACCCTTCATTAATAATGACTACGTCATCTTTGATTTTACTCGCTTGGCGAAAAGCGTTTTGACCTGCGGTACCCGCGCCAATAATAGCGACAGATACTTTACGTGTGACTTCTTTCGGGGTATCGTCAGTGGTCGTGCCAGATTGTTTATTCATATTATTCTCTAATAGAGGCAAGGTTATACTCAGTAATAGACTGAATTATTAGCTTATATTTTTTATTTGGTTTTTATCGTTCTTATGATGAATACTTATTTAATTACAGAACCAGTAATTACGGCGCCAATATAGACAGTAAGCGACTGGTATAATCTTTGGCACTTAGGTTACGCTGGGCATGAGTCAGCTCACTGTTTTTATTGAATACAAATGCCGAACGTACTAGGCCTAGCGTAACTTTGCCATACATGTTTTTTTCTTTGATAACATCAAAATACTGGCATAGCTTTTCATCAGCGTCACTGATGAGAGGAATCTGTAAGTCATATTTGTCGATAAACTTTTCATGAGATTCAACGCTATCACGAGAGACGCCGATGATGTCGTAGCCCAATTCATCAAAGTCATGAAGGTGCGAAGTAAACTCTGTTGCCTGTGTGGTGCAGCCTGGCGTGTTGTCTTTGGGATAAAAATAGAGAATAAGGCCCTTATCGGTATTGGCGACCATTTCTTTTAGATTGATTTCATCATGAATAAAATTACCAGCAAGCTTGCGTACTATGGTTACTGGAAAATCAGGTAGGTGAATGGTTTCTGTCGTTGGCTTGGCCATTGTAAAATCCTTATTAATTTTAATTGTATGTATTGGCTTAATGATGGTTCTATTTATAGTGTTCTCATTATAGGCAGATTAGTAGAAATAAATAATCAGTTTTACACTTTGCCCATTCATTGGCAACAAAAAAGACTGGCAATGGCCAGTCTTTTATATATCAAACGATTAGAGGTTACGCAGGTTTTTGCGGCTTTTTCAAATCCAAGCCAACGGTGCACTGCTGCAAATCTTTTTGCATCGCTTTCACATATGGCAGATTAGAAGGGTCTTTCTTATCTTGCGCATAGCTTTCGATTTCCCACATTTGACCGATAGTCATGTTGCTGCGCACACCAATAGTACAGTTACATAGTTTGGTTGCGTTGCTTTTGTCAGCGACTTTGTATTTGACTGCGCCATTGACACATGAATTGATATTGTCTTGCTTAATGTCAGCAGCGTTGGCTTGTGGCATGGCAAACAGGGCCGCTAAGGCTAGGGGTAGTACTGGCAACAACTTCATAAATTTCCTCTTACGGGTAGCGTCAATTTTTTATCTTTTGCTCAATGCAAAGTCGACTCATCAATATATGAGTGACCGATATCGTCAGGTACATCTTTCGATAAATATAATCGTTCATACGATAGCAAGTATGTAGATTAGAATACAAGAACGACGTGCTGTGTTAATGCAAGCGAATGTTGCGCGAATGTTGATGGGTGTCACCATTCCACGCAGCGTTTATCGTTAATACATAGTCGGTCTTATATGATTTAGGTATAAGATAGGCGAGTAGACGTACTACAAGTAGTAGACTAAGCGCGCCTGATACTTTATCCAATTTATATAGGACTGACTAAAATTAATTAAGACTGATAATGAGTAGGGTCGGTTACGCCAGCTTGGGCAAAACCCTGACGACGCAATGCGCAGCTATCACAAACACCGCAAGCAAGGCCATTGGCATCTGCGCGATAACAAGAAATCGTCTGTCCGTAATCGACACCTAATGACAGACCAAGCTCAATAGTTTGGGCTTTTGACAGTTGCTGCAATGGTGTTTGAATCGATAAGCGATGACCAGTAACGCCCGCTTTTGTAGCAAGATTGGCCATATGTTCAAAGGCAGCTATATACTCTGGGCGACAATCAGGATAGCCCGAGTAATCAACTGAGCTGACACCAATGACGATATGATTGGCATCAGCGACTTCGGCGACTGCTAACGCGTATGATAAGAAAATAGTATTGCGCGCAGGCACATAGGTATTTGGGATAGCGTCGTTATCGATTTCGTCGCGTTTTTTGCTAGGGAATTTGTCCGAATCACCGTCTGGCACGATCATGCTGTGATCGGTGAGTGACGACCCACCCAGTTGTGCGATATCAATATCGATGATTCTATGATTGACACCTGCTGTCTCAGCGATGGTCTTTGCGGCGACAAGTTCACTATTATGACGCTGACCATAGTTAAAGCTGACTGCTGTCACTGATGCATAGCGTGCTTTTGCCCAATGTAAGCAAGTCACCGAATCGAGACCGCCTGATAAAAGGACAACCGCATTCTGGCTTTTGGTAAGAGCAGCTAAGTCAGCATCGGATGCTTGATTGGAAGTGTTTTGCAAAGTAACGTTAGTCATAGTGATATCTATTATTGGTTTACGAAAACGGCTATTTTAGCAAAAATACGTCTACTACAGAACCACGAAGCGACCAATCACCCGTCACTAAGCTGCCAAAGCAAATTTAAACAACAGGGTCATAAAATAAAGTCGGTATTACTGTCATCTTTTCAATCTGTTAGCAATATTTGTTATAATCGCAGCTTTTAAAGTATCAGTCACATGACATTGCAGATAATGCTTTAAAAGCCTTATCGCAAATCGCTTTATAGTAAAACCACCCTTATAAAGATATTGAGTAACTTATGACCACAGCAACCTTATTTACGCCAAATATTCCTTCTCAAGCTGATGATGTATCTGATGCAACGAGCTTTGATACTCAGGCTTTAAACACCGATACTGATAGTAGGGAGTACGATGACGTCTCTGAAGATGGCAGTGATGAGGACATGATTGACGAGCAGTTTGCCGATGCGCAAGCACCTACTGAATCAGCGTACTTTCGTAAACTACAAAAGAAGCTGCGTCGCCAAGTCTCTTGGGCAATCCGCGATTTTAATATGATTGAAGATGGCGATGTGGTGATGGTCTGTGTTTCGGGTGGTAAAGACAGCTATACCTTACTTGATATTTTATTGCTGTTAAAACGCATTGCACCGATTCATTTTGATATCGTCGCGGTGAACCTTGATCAAAAGCAGCCAGGCTATCCGGAAGACATTTTACCTGCGTATCTAAACGAGCAGGGCATTGCCCACTATATTTTAGAAAAAGACACCTATAGCATCGTCAAAAGCGTGGTGCCAGAAGGCAAGACTTACTGCTCGGCGTGCTCACGTCTGCGCCGCGGCTCACTATATGGCTTTGCCAAACAAATTGGTGCGACTAAGATTGCCCTTGGCCATCATCGTGACGATATGCTGGCGACCTTCTTTTTGAACTTATTCCATGGTGGTGCGCTCAAATCCATGCCGCCCAAGCTACTGAGTGATGACAAGCAAAATATGCTGATTCGCCCATTGGCCTATGTCGAAGAGAAAGACATCATTGAGTACGCCAAATTAAAGGAATTTCCAATCATTCCTTGTAATCTATGTGGCAGCCAGACCAATCTACAACGCGCTATTATCAACGATATGTTACGTGAATGGGATAATGCTCATCCGCAGCGTTTGGCTTCTATTTTTAAGGCAATGCAAAACGTTGCGCCATCACAATTAGCTGATCGTGAGCTTTTTGATTTTGAAACACTCAGTCTTGACCGTGATAATAATGAGCGTTTATTTGAAGGCGATAATATTCAAGCTGGGCAGACGGATAGTTTGGCTGAGATTGGTTTACCTGTATCGCCAAGGACGCAAACGTTCAATCCTAAGTTCGCTAGTGACAAGCATTATTCGACAGAGACGGAAAAAGCTGAACAAAATGAGCGCAAAGCGCAGAAAATTCCAACGATTAATCCTGTGATTTAGTAATTGAAAAACTAGTACGATATTAAATAGTACCTATTAATTAGTAGAATACTAAATAGCTCAAAAAAACCAGCCGATCTCTGACGAGTGGCTGGTTTTTCTTATGTCTGGTTGCTATTAACAGCATTAACTTTTAGCAAAAACTGGTAGTGGGTCAAAACTAACCTTTGAACGAGGCAGTTTTGCGACATCTTGCATACGCCAATCATCTTTACCGTCATTGCTAACCTGTAAGTAGTACTTGGCTTTTACAGGATCAATATCGACTTGGGCGCTGTATTTATTACCCTCAACATGCTTAAGAACAACATCACGGTCTTTTTTGATATCCGTTGCATGAGAAATAGAAAGTTCCAACGTATCAGGATAGGTAAGTGGTGTGCCGTTTAGCAGCTTGCCTGACTGGACGCTTTGCTCAGGGTAGTTAAGATAAAACACAATATCGCCATTTTCTGCAAATTGCATTTGTCCATGCAAGTCTAAGTCATACGTGAGCTTGTCACGAGACACATCGTGATAGAGCGTTTTGCCATCCATATACCAGTCGTCACGTACCACGCTATCACGGATCTGGTAAGAGTAATAAACAAACCAGATACAAGCGATCACGACCGCAGCAGGCATGCCAATCACAAAGATAACGACCATGTAATTTTTATACCATGGCTGCTTATCTTGATGTTTAAAGTTCGGTGCTGGAGTAGACATAAAATACCTATGCATCAGATACGCATTCAATAGATAGCTGTTCATTATATATCTACAAATGGTATCAACGGATAATTTGGCGGCTAAGCGCTACCAGTTTAATGGTAAAACATTTATTCGATAGTCTTTAGCTAGAATAGTTATTTAACTACTTGAACTAGCTAGACTACCGAATGACATACATGAAATTAAACAATAGGTCTGCTAATCATTTACTGACCTTGGGTCGTAAAGATATTTTGTTTGCTTACCTTATACTTACCGTTTTCGCTGCTCACATTTAGCGTGACAGGTGTTTGGCCAAACTCTATCACATCAGGATCACCATAAATACTGACTGGCATATCAAAGCTTTCGCCAGCTTCTAATGGTACATCGTTAAAGCGTAGCTCTAAGCTCAGCCCTTTTTGCGGTGCCAGTGTTATCGTGTAGGTATGAGCATCCTGCGTCTTGTTGGTTAGCTTAACGATATAGCTGTTTTCGATCATGCCTTGATTGTTGATAGATGACAACTGATTACGGTCACGGCGGATATCAATTTCCAGTGGCACGCGATCGGTTAACGCATATATAACACCGCCACATAGTACGGCTAATAATGTCAAATAAGCAAATAGTCGTGGGCGCAGTACGCGGCTTGGCTCTTTTTCTGCCAGCTGACGTTCAGTTGTATAACGAATGAGACCACGCGGATAGCCGACCTTGTCCATCACTTCGTTACAGGCATCGATACAAGCCGCACACTGGATACAGCCAACTTGCAAACCATCACGAATATCGATACCAGTAGGGCAGACCTGCACACACATGGTACATTCAATGCAATCGCCTAAGTGCTCTGGATTTGTGCCCTTTTTACGGGCACCGCGTGGCTCACCGCGTTCATAATCATAAGATACGATCAATGTGTCTTTATCAAACATCACACTCTGAAAGCGGCCATAAGGACAAATCTGTACACACATCTGCTCACGCATGTAGCCTGCATTGGCATAAGTGGCAAAGGTAAAGATAAACATTGAAACCCATACCCATGTTGGCCAGTCAGGGAAGGGAATCACTCCTATTGACTGCCAGCTATGATATAGAGAATCTGTACCTGCCACATAACTAACAAAGGTCGCTGCTGTAATCACAGAAAGCAAAAACCAAATTGAATACACAACCGTACGTTTGAATACTTTGCTCGCGCTTAATGGCGCTTTATCAAACTTGATACGTTTATTACGGTCGCCAATCACCCATTTTTCGACATATTGGTATAGATGCGTCCATATCGTTTGAGGACAGGCATAACCACACCAAACGCGTCCTGCATATACCGTCACCATAAACAGCGTAAACGCGGCAATAATGGCAAATGCAGCAATAAAATAAAAATCTTGCGTCAAAAACGTCATGCCAAAAATATAATAATGCTGCGATGGCACATCAAACCATATCGCTTGTCTATCATTATAGCGCAGCCATGGCAAAAGTAAAAAAGCCGCCAAAAGAGCATACATCGTGATGACACGAATATTTTGATAAAAACCTGTGACAAACCTTGGGTGTACACGATGCTTGGTTGCATCAAGGTCGACTTGTTGTACAGGAATTTTATTGGATTGTTGTGCTGACATAAACGTGCCTCTTTAAAAAAAGAATCAGTCTGCTGGCATGATGAACAAACACCTCTAGCGTCGAGGTATATGAGTGTATGATGTTATCAATGTCAGTAAATAGCGGATAAAAAATTCGATAAAAAACTTTCTAATCTGCTTACCAAATGATCGATTGTAAATATAGTCGGTTCAACATAATCATAATACAAGCAAAGGTACTACAAATAGTAGACTAAACGAGCCTGTATCTAATTTATCTGAAGTTGACTATCTTGTTATGTGATTGAGTCAGAGCGATATAAAGCCATGACCAATAGACTATTTTAAAAAATAGCTATTCTAACATTCTCCCTACTAATAATGGGGTGATAATCGTAAAAAGCAACGAATATACGAGAACGTTTTCTAGTATTTATAGCCGCTCATCATTGACATTTCTAAATAAAAATCAATACCGCTATACGCAAAAGGGAGAACTGCAATAACAGTTCTCCCTTCATTAAATCTCGTCCATATTTAGTACAGTAACAACGTCTTAGTTAGCAGTTGCTTCTTCAGCTGCTACAGGCTGAGTAGCTGCAGCAGTAACCGGTGCTGCTTCAGGTGATTTGCTTGTTTTATCTGATAGTGAGTAGATATAAGCAGCAAGTAGCATGATACGCTCATTACCTAGCTTAGTTTCCCACTGAGGCATAACGCCAGCACGGCCATAACGTAATGTATTACGTACAGTCTCACGCTCACCGCCATATAACCAGATATTGTCAGTCAAGTTCGGTGCACCTGCTGAAATCATACCTTTACCGCTTTCAGAGTGACATAGTGCACACTGTTGCTTAAAGATCGCTTCGCCTTGATTAACCAAGGTTTGATCAAGTTCACCGTTACTCTTACTACCGTTGTTTGGAGATAGTGACAATACATACTCAGAAGCTGCACGTACACCGTCTTCGCCAATCTGATCGCGCCAAGCAGGCATACCGCCGATACGACCATTGTGTAGCGTGGTCAGAATGTTGCTAGCTTCGCCGCCGTATAACCAATCATTGTCTGTTAGGTTAGGGTAGCCTGTCGCACCTTTAGCGTTAGAGCCATGACATACAGAACAGTTCTGTAGGAACAAGCGGCTACCAACTTTTAAAGCATTCGGATTTTCAGACAGTTTTTCGACGTAAGGAGCAAGTTCTGCAACTTTTTCGTCAATTTTAGTCTGTAGATCTGCTGGTGGGTTTTCGCTACGACGCATGGTCGCTTGTAGCTCATTTAGCGTACCCAATGTTGCAGTCGCACCTGCAGCATCTGCTTTTACCAGAATGCTTTTTTCAAAGTTATCGGTAAATACTTTGTTGTTACTTTCAAGCTCACTGAACAACTCGTTTTTAGAGGTCCACGGTACAGTCTCACCGTCAACTTCTACGGTGGCGATACCTTCCCAGTGTTTCGGGAACATAGCTGGAAAGAATACCCAGTACGCCACACCCCAAACGATCGAGCCAAAAAATATCACCAACCACCATTTAGGAAGCGGCTTGTCGTATTCTCGGATACCATCGTATTCATGACCAGTGGTACCGTCTTCTTCAACTTCTGGCTTGTATTTTAATACAAACAGCAGAACGCCAAGAATGAACGCCCAACAACCAAAACTGATTAGCGTAATCCAAGAACTCCAAAAAAATGTCATCATTTATCCTTATTGCGCTGCTCTTCAGACAGAGATCTAATATCCTCGTCATCAAGCGCAAGTTGTGCATCTTCTTCGAAGCGTTTTTTGTTTTTTGGCGAATACGCCCACCATGCAACGCCTACGAAGGCAATAAAGGCAGAAACGGTCGCAATTGTTTGTAATTCACCAATACCCATTAGCGCTGTCCTTCCATTGCGGTACCTAACTGCTGTAGATAGGCGACCAAAGCGTCAAGCTCAGTAGCGCCAAGCACTGCATCTGGAGCGCCTTCAATGTCTTCTTCAGTATAAGGAACACCGAAGCGATCGCGGAATAGACGCATTTTAGCTTGAATGTTTTCGCCATCTACTTCGTTAGTCGCCAACCAAGGGAAACCTGGCATAACTGATTCAGGCACTAGCGAACGTGGATTGATCAAATGTTGCTTTTGCCAATCTTCAGAATAACGGCCACCAACACGTGCTAAATCTGGTCCAGTACGTTTCGATCCCCATAAGAATGGATGATCCCACGTCGACTCGGCGGCACGTGAATATGGTCCATAACGTTCAACTTCTGCACGTAATGGGCGAACCATTTGAGTATGACAAACGTGACATCCTTCACGGATATAAATATCACGACCTTCAAATTCAAGCGCTGTCCAAGGCTCCATGGCAGGAAGGGGAGCGTTCACCCCACCTTCTTCAGGACCCTTGTTGTCATAGATCAATGGCACGATTTCAACTAGCGTTGCAAAACTAATAGCAATCACGATACCAATGACTAACAAGCCTGTATTTTTTTCAATAATTTCATGCGGTGTACCAGCCATGATCGCTCCTTATACGTTAGCTGTCGAAGGTTTTTCGACACTAGGTTCATGATCCGTTGGATCAGCGACATCTACAGGCTTACCTTCTGGCATTTTGAGTGTTTTATAGCAGTTATAAGCCATTACAAACATACCCGATACATATAAGAAGCCACCAAATGCACGGCCAATATATGGGAAATGCGAGAATTCAACAGTATCAACGAAGCTATATACCAAAGTACCGTCTGGGTTAGTAGCCAGCCACATCATGCCTTGGCCAATACCTGAGATCCACATAGACACGATATAGAAAATCGTTCCTGCAGTCGCAAGCCAGAAATGCGTGGTGATTAAGCTGATAGAGTACATCTTCGGTTTGTTATAAATACGTGGTAACAGTACGTATAGCGAACCAATGGTAATCATACCAACCCAGCCAAGTGCGCCTGAGTGTACGTGACCAACTGTCCAATCAGTATTATGCGATAGCGCATTCACTGTTTTAATAGACATCATTGGGCCTTCGAACGTTGACATCGCGTAGAACGACAATGCAACAATCATAAAGCGAATGATTGGATCGGTACGCAGCTTATCCCAACTACCTGATAGCGTTAGTACACCGTTAATCATACCACCCCAAGATGGTGCGAATAGGATGATTGAGAAGACCATAGCAAGAGACTGCGTCCAATCAGGAAGCGCTGAATAATGCAAATGGTGACCACCAGCCCACATATATGAAGCAATCAATGCCCAAAAGTGAACGATAGACAAACGATAAGAATAGATAGGACGACCAATCTGTACAGGAACGAAATAATACATCATTCCAAGGAAGGCTGCCGTTAAGTAAAAACCTACCGCATTATGCCCGTACCACCACTGCACCATCGCATCAGTTGCACCGCCAAATAGCGAATAAGATTTGAACGCGCTAACTGGAATCGCCATGCTGTTTACGATGTGTAGTAGTGCAATCGTAATGATGAAAGCGGCAAAGAACCAGTTAGCCACATAGATATGTGAGGTTTTACGTTTGATGAGCGTACCAAAAAATACAATGGCATAAGAGATCCATACCAAGGCAATTAGGATATCGATCGGCCACTCAAGCTCAGCGTATTCTTTAGTTGAGGTCAAACCTAGAGGAAGGGTAATAACAGCGGATACGATAACCGCTTGCCAACCCCAAAAGGTAAACCAAGCCAAATATGGCGCAAATAAACGCGTCTTACAGGTACGCTGAACGATGTAGTAAGACGTTGCGAACAGGGCAGAGCCACCGAACGCAAAAATCACCGCATTGGTATGCAGTGGTCTTAAACGACTAAAGGTCAGCCATGGAATGTCAAAGTTGAGTGCTGGCCATGCTAACTGTGAAGCAATGAACACACCAAGACTCATGCCGACGATGCCCCAAACGACAGCCATGATCGTAAAAAATCTTACGATAGTAATTTCATACTCACGGTCAACTGGGGCGACTGCTGTGTTTTGTAAACTCATTGGATGATTCCTTTACAGCCCGAATTATCAACAGAATTAACCAACAATCTATGTTGTCTGCACTATAAATACTCTCAAATTTATATTTATACTAGCGCCAACACATGTTGTTTTTTGGCTTATTTAGCGCAATGACGTCATTAACTATCGATTTAGGCCCTTACTGTCTATTAGTTAATACTAATAAATAGAAATAGGCATTTCGTACATCTTACTTAAGGTCAATCGATAGTAGGATTGTTAATAGATCATCAAGGTAAATAAGAAGACGCGCCGTTTTGAGCATCAAACATCTCATAAGGCTAAATATGTATCTTAATTATTACGAAAAAATCTGTACTAATGAAGATAGATACCCATATCTATAGGGCTATTAAAACGCATTGACCATAGATGTATGCTAGCGGCGGCTGACAAAAAACACGATTATGTAATGTTTGGTTAAAACTCCCGACTCTGTTTAAGGGTATTGTAACGCAATCCTAATTAAATATCATCAGAACTATGCGCCAAAATACAAACTCTTTGGTATAAATGTTAGCGAGCAACTTATTATTGCTGTGCTACTCCTCTATTTTATACACAATTTTGTCACTATTCTAGATGCTCATTTTGATTGAATAGGGGAGACGCTCGCTAAACATAAGCGTAGACCTGCAAAGAAGTTTTGTAACAATAACATTGCTGAGCCGATAAATAGGTTTTACTTCTTATCAAGTCGCCCTTTATAATGAGGCTGAACGTCATTAATGGCTATGCATCGCATAGGTCTATTGATAGCAATCATTTTAATAATTCTAATAGTTAGGCCAAGAGTGCCTCAAGGGATATTGGTCTGACAGAATATCAATTAAGGATAATATAATATGGCAGTTTTTTTGACAGATGAATGGTTTGAGCAAGTAGAAAAAATGGGCAACGAAGCAGGTGAGTTAAACTTACCGCCAGTACTTGCCAATATGGTCGTCAATCTAAAAGTGGCTGAAGCTGATAAAACTATCGAAGCCAATTTTGCAAATGGTTTGCTGCATCGCGGCTTAAACGATAATGCAACAACGACACTGCTACTAGATCGCGATATTCTACAGTCTATCATCACTGATTTTGATACCAATCAAATCATGGGTGCGTTTATGAGTGGCAAAATCCGTGTCGAAGGCGATATGTCACAGCTAATGGCCGTACAGACTGCACGTCCAAGCGCAGAGCAAAAAGAGCTATATACTCGCATCAAATCAATGACGACGATGGCTTAATCATATACCTATACGATTTTTACGTTACGTTTTGCATTGAAAGAATTCATAAGACACAGAAAAGCCCCTAATTCATATTAGGGGCTTTTTTATTGCGTAAGTACATAAGTAAGCATGAAAGCTAGAGAAGATTTCTCAAACAGGTTAGCTAGCTTTTGATTGCTGCGTCGCATTTGATTGGTTTTCTTTGTATATTGCTGCTTGTAGCCATACGTTTGCTTGGACGTAGTCATGTACTTTGATGCTATTAGTCTCAGCAGTGTTGAGCGCACCGATACGCACTACAAAAGGATCTGCGTCTTGCTCACGTAGCGTTACCACATCAAACAATATGATAGATTTACCATTAAATACGGTTTCTTGCTTGCCAAGTACTTGACCCTGACACCAAGCTTCATCTTCTTGTCCTAGCGTATCGCCAAACAAGTAAGCGCACATATGGCCTAAATTAATCTCAACAGGTGCCATTTGCTCTTTGGTTTCAGGTTTCCATTCACTGATTTGTTCTTGCAGATCATCAGGGATTTTTCCGTCATTTGCTGCCACGATGTCATTAAAGGCACGGTGATAACGGATAGACTCTTGGTCTTCGACCATGATGACTTCGTTTTGCTCGCTTAGCTTAATTTCATGCGCCCAAGCACTAAAGTTGACATAGTAAGAGGTGTCGCGTTGATAGAGATGACGGTTGGTCGTATAAAGTTGATCAAACGCATAAATAATGCTGCCATCAGCAGTACGTAAACGTAACACGGCATCGTGCGAGTTATCATTGGCGATGACACGCTCAATTTTGCAGTTCAATCCGTAAGGACTATCGACACAGGGATAAGCATTGATAAAGCATTCTGGCTTGCCATCTTTCATCGCCAGCACTTGATTAATATGGCATGGCTGATCTTCTGATAAAAGCAGGCAGCTGTCTTTTGCACTGACGTTATTGTTCAGGCCTTTAGGCATCGCGGCGACTTCGATCATTTTTTGTAGCCATTCAGGCACATCATGACTCATATCATCGGTCAGAATACGCCAGTGATCGGCGTGACCTGCAGACTGCTCATCGGTCAATGTGATCTTGGTGGGAGATTGAATGTTTTTGTATTGATAATTTATGGTCATGAAAATACTCAAAATTAAGTCAGCGTGAGGTTGGTATCTAATACTGTGTTTGCTTATGTACCATCCAACATTTTAAATGATTGGTTTATGATGGTCAGCAGCCTAGCCAGTAAAAGATCAGAAACCTCAATGAGGGATTAATGACAATTGTCTTTAGCATATAATATATAGGTATTGGTACAGCTAATAGCAAGCCCCCTATAAAAAATAATAACAAAACCCAGTTTTTTGGTAAAAAATACTCTCAGTTGTTGCTAATGACTGGCACATATCAGCTAGTTTGTGTCAAACTAGCTCCCTTTTGACAGCTGTTATTGGCTCGTCTGACACCCTGTTTTTGTGTTTGATTTATATGTGAGTAGTAGCAACTGTATGATGCATTTACTACTGCTCGTTATGCAACCTATATAAAGTCGCACGTAGATAAGATAAAGAGTTTGAATATGTTTCGTCCTTTAGCGTTATTTATCGGCTTACGATATACCCGAGCAGAACGTAGTAATGGCTTTATCTCCTTTATATCACTCATCTCGATGATTGGTCTGACGCTTGGGGTTGCCGTATTGATTACGGTGCTATCAGTGATGAACGGCTTTGACCGTGAACTGAAAACCCGCATTTTGGGAATGGTGCCGCAGGCTACTGTGGTCTCATCAGAAATTATTGGTGACTGGGAACAGCTCGCTGATCAGATCAAAGAAGACCCAGAAGTGGCAGCTGTGGCACCATTTATTCAACTGCAAGGGATGCTGACATCAAATGGTCAGGTCGCAGGTATCATGGTGACAGGCGTCGAGCCTGAATACGAGAAAAACGTCTCCATTATCAATGAGCACATGATTGAAGGTAGTATTGACACCCTGAAAAGCGGTGACTTCAGTATCGTGTTGGGCGAGGAGATGGTGCAGTCTTTGGGTCTGCAAATAGGGGATAAAGTGACGCTGGTATTACCAGAAGCGTCGCCATCACCAGCAGGTGTGATACCGCGATTTAAGCGGTTTACTCTGACAGGCATCTTTACGATCAGCCCAGAAGTAGATAGTCTCATGGCGTTTATCCCGATGGGAGATGCGGCAAAATTACTGCGTCTGCCAGAAGGCGCACAGGGCGTACGCATGAAGCTTAACGATATCTTTACTGCGCCTATAGCTGCGGAAAAAGCGGCTGCGATAGCACCTGAAAAGCTATATCCAAATGACTGGACACAGACGCATGGCAATCTGTTTGGGGCAATTCAAATGGAAAAAGCCATGGTCGGCCTATTGCTATTTTTGATTATCCTAGTTGCCGCTTTTAACATTGTCTCAAGTCTAGTCATGCTAGTAACCGATAAAAAAGCAGATATCGCAATCTTAAAAACCTTTGGTGCGTCTCCTCGTTTGATTACGCAAGTCTTTATGGTCCAAGGTGTGGTCATCGGGGTTATCGGTACTATCGCTGGTACGATACTGGGTGTGATATTTGCACTTACGGTCAGCGATATTTTAGGCTTTATTAACCAAGCCTTTGGTCTGAATCTATTTGATGCGTATTTTGTCAATTATTTGCCATCGCAGTTGCGCTTGTTAGATGTGGTATTAATCACAGGTGCATCGTTTGTACTGAGCTTTTTGGCTACGATTTATCCAGCGCGCCGAGCGGCTAAGATTCAGCCTGCTCAAACGCTACGCTATGAGTAATCGCAAACGCCTAAATATCGTAATAAATACCGAAATAAATAAAATAAAGGAAGCGCTATGTCTGCCATTTTAGAGGCGACCAATATCAATAAGATATATGATGAAGGCGCGGTCAGTACACAAGTATTGACTGGTCTTGATCTGACGGTTCATGCGGGTGAGCGCATCGCTATCGTTGGAACCAGTGGTTCAGGTAAAAGTACGTTGCTGCATTTGCTTGGTGGTCTAGATACGCCAACCAGTGGTGAGGTTTGGTTGCATGGTCAGCTATTAAATAGCATGAATGAAACTGAGCGCGGTGCAATGCGAAATAAGCATTTGGGCTTTATTTATCAGTTTCATCACCTGTTGGCAGAGTTTACAGCAATCGAAAACGTAGCCATGCCGTTGCTCATGCGTCCAGAAGTATCAACGACTGATGCTCGTAAGCAGGCAGTTGAGATTCTAGAAAATGTCGGTCTTGAGCATCGTCTGATGCATAGGCCAGGTGAACTATCAGGTGGCGAGCGTCAACGTGTAGCGATTGCACGCGCGCTAGTGACCAAGCCATCGCTTATTTTGGCGGACGAGCCAACAGGTAACTTGGACTATGATAATGCGCAGAGCGTTTTTGGTCTGTTGTCAGAGCTACAAAGCACCATGCAAACGGCGCTACTTATGGTGACGCATGATCGCAATTTAGCGGCGCTTGCTGACCGTCAGTTGTTGCTACGCAATGGGCATTGGGAACAGTATTAATAATTTTTTATATTAGGTCGAAACACTGACCGAAACGCCATCTATTGGCGTTTGTTATGGCTATCATATTGAAAAGTTATTGTTGTATTATTAAGAAAATATATCATAGAAACTAGCGATTAAGCGGTTGTGAGCCAGCCGCCTTATCTATTTTATAAGGATGCGTAAAATGCGTGAAGATGATAATCCAATTGCGGCTTTTGGCAGTGCAGAAGAGGGTGATGAGCCATTAAAGCCTTACATCGATCCAACTTTGTTTGAAACGCTCGATAGACAGGCACAAACTGAGCTACTGACCCCTGTGTTTGATGCCATCACTTTGGCTGGGGTTGATTACGACCTAAAAGTTCAAGACAGCGCGACAGGTAAGCGTTATACGCTCTGTAAAAATGATGAAGTCATTGAGATCGTACCGATGGATAAGGGTTTCACTGATAAAGTTTTGAATGCTATAGAGAACAGTAAAGAAGAATAAGCTTTGCTAGCTTAGTTTAGCTAGGGCGTAAGCGTTATAGCAGTGTAATAAAAATAGATTGCCTTATCGTTTATCAGATTCGTCAGAAGGTTTTTGCTGACGTTTCTGCCAACTAGCCACGGTTTTATAACGCCAAATGGCCTTAAATGCCAATCCGCAAATAAGACTGGTGACCACAGCTAAAATCGTTAGCCCGATACAAAATGCAGCAAGCGATACTGTACCGCGATAAGTAATGAACGGATTGGCGCCGTTTGATAATGCCCATAAGCTAAAATCAGCAATCATTCTACCGATGAATCGCAAGCTAATCACAGGTGCATCAATGATCTTTGCACCGATATAGTATCCAGCATAGAAGATTGGCAAGCTAGTGACTGGGTTGGTAATCCATGTCAAACCAAGCGCCATAGGAACATTGGCACGAAAAATAAGCGAGCCAATAAGTGCCAGCAACATCTGTCCTGGCAGCGGGAAAAATGCACTTAGTACACCGATATAGACGGCCTTATTTAGGCTGTGTCGATTAAAATGCCATAACCTTGGATCAGCCAAATGCGGTGCAAACAGCTTTAAAGTGCGACTTTCTAAGATTTTCTCTGGTGTAGGAAGTAGGTCTTTTAGACGTTTTTGGGGCACAGGATCGCCTTTAATCATTAACTACAGTCTACTCAATAGTATTGAGAAGCTGGTATAAAGTAATATATAGTGAGTAGGATAAAGATTAGAACACACAGAATGGTGGTGTCAGATAGTTACCACCTAATACGTTGCCTCAGTATAGGGTAATATAAATATAAATGCTATTGCATCGCGTGCCATTTGCTATAGTAAGTAACCATATTTGGCCGAATAATATTTAAGTCATCAAGCAA
The DNA here is from genome assembly GCF_002836715.1 of Psychrobacter sp. 4Dc. GTDB lineage: Bacteria > Pseudomonadota > Gammaproteobacteria > Pseudomonadales > Moraxellaceae > Psychrobacter. The sequence continues at coordinate 48,579 of NZ_PJAT01000006.1, read as the reverse complement.
GGAGTGCTGGTGTACTGGTTGATTGGTAGCCTCATAATTATAGTTATGATGGGCGTATTGGCAGTCGCAGATAATGTGATAATGCCAACTGATTTGTCTTTGCTAGAGACAGTTGGTACCTCTAATCTGTCGTTGGCACTGACTATATTTGCCACAATTCTGTTGGCGTCTGCTCAATTTAACATACCCTCGATAGACAGCCACAACGCTGATAGCAATACCTCTAACAACACATCTCGTCATATTAAACTTCCTTTCCGAATTATTAGATACTTAGTCTTAGCTCTACTAGCGACTGCGTTAGTGATAGGCAGCGCACTGCAAGCTTTGGTTACTCATCAACAAGCAGAAACCACTGAAATAACTGCACCGATACGAGTACAAGCACTCGTGCGTATCGAAGGGTTGAGCGACAGTGTTTATGATGCTACTACAGACAGCGGGTATCGCCAAGTAGCAGTGATAACGAACATCACTCCATTGGTCGCTGAGCTGACGCCCCAAGAGTTAGCAACCAAAACATCCGACTACTTAGATGCAAATAAAAATAGCCTAAGCATCAATCACGATGTTAATCCTAATGAAGTTAATCTCAAAGTTAGCGAACACCGAGTCCTACTTAACGCCTATCCAAGAAAGTCTGCAAATGATAGCCAGTTTGCATTCTTAAACGATTTGCAGCCCGGTGATGAGATATTCATGAGCCTAGCACTGGCGCCGTTGGCTACTTCTGAGCAAGCAGTCAATAACCCTACTGGTTTTGACAGTTATCGCTGGTTGCGAGGTCGGCATATTGATGGCGTTGCAAATATTTTGGCCGTTAGCCCTACATTGGTAAATAGTAGCGAAATTAGCAATGAAATCAGCGATAAAAAATATTCGAAGCAGTCGCTAGACTCTGATTCATATCTTCAGCGCTTTCGTACTCGTATCGATCAGGGGCGTTGGCGATTACGACAGCATTTCTATCAAGACTGGTCAGCGCAAACGATAGCAGAGCAACAAGCAAAAGCCGTCACATTAAGTTTGCTTACGGGTGATCGTAGCTTGATTAATCGTGATACTAAGGGTTTATATCAACTGGCGGGTATCTCACATCTGCTCGCTATTTCAGGCACGCACGTACTGTTTTTAGCTATTGTGTTAGCAGGTATAGTTGTACTGCTGTTTGATCGTAATTATTCGGCGATTTACCGTCGTATTCCGCGCTGGCAAGTGCGCTGGTGGGTAATGATTGGCGCCGCTTTTATTTATGCGCTATTTACTGGTTTTGACGTGCCTGCTGCTCGTACGGCTTGGATGTTATTAGCGATTGGATTCGTCAGATTAACATTGCTCCCTATTGGTACGATGCGCGTGCTATTAGCGCTAGCTATATTGATGGCTTGGCGTGACCCTTACGTATTATGGCAGGCAGGGTATTGGCTGTCTTTTATCGCAGTGGCGTTATTACTTAAGTATGACGATACGTCGTATGAGCACCAAACTACTGCTACAACGAATTTATACGATGATAAGCCACGTACTCATCTCAATAACGCGCTATCTAACCGTGTTTGGCAAACGATCAAGCGTGTATTTAAACTACAGTTTTGGCTGTTTCTTACTTTATTACCCGTGACGTTACTTTTATTTGGTAAGGCGTCATTATGGGGACTTTTTATTAATTTATTTGCCATTGGGCTATTTGGTTGGGTGATTGTACCGCTCAATTTATTAGCCGGACTATGTTACCTTCTGGTGCCAAGTATCGCTGATATTCTTTGGATGGTTATTAGTACGATTGTCGGTCATCTACACGATTTGATAAGTTGGCTCACGTCATTGCCAGCGTTGTCGGATGCGTGGCTCTATACACCAGTTAATATAGCAATACTATCGATGGCTTTGCTAAGTGCATTGCCTTGGCTGTTGCCACGAGGTTTACTCAGTCGTTGGTTGATGTTACCACCATTAACGTTGCTGATGATGACGGTGTATGCCAATCAGCAGTCGCTGGTAACTGTACCGACCCTATATATTCTACCAACGGGTGATTCGTATATAACGGTGGCATTGCTGCAATATCCTACCGTCAATGAAAACAGTACCAATTGGTTGTTCTTAGCTGATCATAGACCAGCATCTACACGAACGATGCCAAGCAGCCTAACAGCAGACAAATTATCTGAAACTTTAAAGCAGCAATTGGGCAGTTTATCTGTCGATAAGTTAGAGAGCATTGTCATACAGAGTAGCAGTGTTAGCCTGACTGATACGTTAATTCCTGACAATAAGAATATTGCTAATACCAAAATTTCTGAATTACTACCGATGACCGTTGCTCAATTAAATGGCCGCTTAGCCATTAGCCAATATTGGCAAGCAGGGCGCTCTGATCGTTGGTCTGCATTTCAGCAAGCCTATAAAACAGTTAGTCAATCTGTAGATACGCCTACTATCAGCACTCAGCGTTGTGAGCAAGGCAAAATATGGCAGTCGGCCAATGATGAGTTGTCAGTACAAGCCATCACTGGTTGGACCAAAATAGGTGATACCAGCGTTTGGGATTGTACGATTGCTCTTGATACTAGTCTGCCTATACGAGTTCTGAGATACAATGCGGCAGACCCACTCAATTCGTTACCTGTCAATTCACCTGTTAGCCCTCAAGTACAAGTAGCATCTAACCAGTTAACTAGCAAACAGTCAGCGTCTTTCCAGTCACGTCTGATTTTAAATGCTGACACTCATCAACGCGTTTGGCAAATGTGGTCATTACTATGTTCAGTTGAATCGAATAATGATGACATGCTATTCAAAAATACAAGGTGGCTTGGTCATAGTGCCTCGCAAATTACAGGCGATATCATAAGTCGTCAGAGAGTTGATGAAGTTATAACCTATGATAATAAGCCGTTAGACGCGGCATTATCGCTAAACAACTAAATCGCTAAGCAATATTGATAGTATTCCCAATGCCGAAACTACTAACCTTCAAAAATAAGGCTTATATTATCAGCGTTACAATATAGTGATATTTCACAGTTATACTATTGAACCATTAGCGAAATACCACCATACTTAGCAGCCTATTAATACAGGTCACTGACTATTAACATAGGTCACAGATACTGTGAAAAGTAACAGGTATACATCACCGCTTTAGCTGTATTTCTCGACAACCTCATTTTATTGTTTTAGATTGTTTCTAACTTAGGAAGTTATATGCCCAACTGGCCACCAGACCCTAACAAACGTCCTGATAACTCGGCAAATCAGCCAACGCAACCGCAGCAACCAAGCCCGCCAAGTGGACAAGAATGGAAGGTGCTGGAAAACACGTTATTAGCGAGTGTGGTTGAGCAGCGCCGCGCTCGTCGCTGGAGTATTTTCTTTAAATTATTAACCTTTGGTTATATTTTATTGATATTTTTGACCCTAGGTCGCGGGTGCAGTAGCGCGCCAACAGGTATGGATGCCGTAGATACTAGCTCGCCGCATTTAGCTGTGGTAGAGCTACAAGGCGTGATCAGTAATGACGATGTGGCTAATGCGTATGATGTCAATGAAGCATTGAGAGACGCTTTTGCAAATAGCAACTCAAAAGCAGTGGCATTGGACATTAACTCACCTGGCGGTTCACCGGTACAGTCTGACGAGATTTGGCAGACCATGATGGACTTACGCCAAGAATACCCAGACAAAAAGCTTTATGCGGTGATTGGTGATATCGGTGCTTCAGGTGCTTATTATATTGCGTCTGCTGCAGATGAGATTTATGTCAATCCATCAAGTTTGGTCGGCTCTATCGGTGTCATTATGCCAAGCTATAACGTCAAAGGTTTGATGGACAAAGTTGGCGTAGAAGATCGTACGATTACGGCTGGTGAGTATAAAGATATCTTAAGCTTATCTCGTCCGTTGACTGATTATGAAGAAAACCATGTCGAAAAAGTACTAGCAAACACGCACAAGCATTTCATCAACGCTGTCAAAGAAGGTCGCGGTGACCGTCTGAAGAATCCTGAGCAAAACAAACTGTTCTCAGGGCTATTCTGGACAGGTGAGCAGTCTATTGAGCTAGGTTTGGCAGACAAAACAGGTAGTATCACAAGTTTAAGTAAGCAACTAGATCTAGATACGATCATTAGCTATAGCCCAACTGATCCGTTCCAAATGTTTATGGATCGCTTTGCGGTACAATTGGGTGCAGGCATTGGCTCTAGCATGAGTCTTGATGGGTTTTTGCCCCAAGAAGAAGGTAATGCAAAAATGCGTTAAGCGTTTAATATTTTAGATATACTGTGTATGATTGTTGGGGCTGAGCATATAATTATGCTCAGCCTTAATTGTATGCAATATCAAATAAAAACCTTGGTCTGAGTGATAGCCTGATTAAACTAGCTATAACCATCAAACACAGTCGTCAAACTTGCCATATAAACATGGTTGGTTTTGAAGAAGTTATTTTTAATGCTGTTGGTTTTAATAATGGTACAAGGTTCAATCATTAAAATAATATATAACATAAACGATCCTACGAGAGTCTGTCATGAGTGATGAAATAAATTCGCAGTCCTTTGCTAAACTGCCTGTCTCTAAAATAACCAATAAACCTGTGCTGCATTTTGCTCATGCTAATGGAATGCCAAGCGCGGTATATGAGCCATTTTTTAAAGGTTTATCAGAATTTTTTACGATTGAGTATATTGCGATGTTGGGTGATACGCCCGATTATCCAGTGGACGATCATTGGCGTAGTCTGACGCAGCAAATCATTGATAGCGTAAACAGAGCCTGCGAAAAGCATGGCGTAGCACAGGTAGTAGGAGTTGGGCATTCGCTTGGGGCTATGTGTACGTTGCAGGCTACGTATCGTCAGCCTGAACTGTTTGCACAAGCGGTGCTTATGGACCCGCCTTGGATTTATGGCAAAGTCAGCTTGTTGTGGCATTTGGCAAAGACAGCAGACAGATTACCGCTCATGAATAACCGTCTGATGGACAAACTATCACCAGCTGGCGTGTCTAAGCATCGCCGTGATGTGTGGGATAGCCGGGATGAAGCATATGAGAAAATGCGACATAAAGGGTTTTTTAAGAATTTTAATGAGCGTAGCTTTCAAGGATATATCGATCATGGCTTGCATGAGCGCGCGGATGGCAAAGTGACATTGGCTATCCCTAAAGCTAGCGAAGTTGCTGTGTTCCGTACCAATCCATCTTGGTATTGGCTGGCACCGAATCGTGGTCCTAAAGTGCCTGTGACTTTAATCATTGGTCAAGACAGTATTTTTTTGAAACGTCGCTTTCCGCAGCAGATAAAATCGCGCTTGGGTATTCCTTATGAGACTCACGAAGGAGGGCATATGTTCCCACTTGAGCATCCAGAGTCTGTCTCAAAGCTAGTGTTAGGATTGATCAAGCAGCAATTGTCAAAATAAACGTAACATACCATCAGTCATGCTTGTAATGGATATGAGCTGCCAGAGTATTTTTAAGTGATACCTTTATGCCAAAGAACCTAACTGCGCCATCTAGTAAGACTGTCTCACCTAAGTCTCTGCCGCTATTTTCGCGCGTGGGTACATTCGTGCTAACAGTAGGAATGGTGCTTGCGTTTTTTATCAGTCAATTGGTAGGCGTCTATAGCGCTGGCAAGCTGGTATTACCTGCGACCAAAAATGCTTCGATGGGCGATATATTCTTTTTTGGCAGTAACGATGGAACAGTCGTGAGTTTATCGATACTCATAGGCTGTGTGCTGCTGATGACAACCAGTGTTCTCATTATTCGTATAAGAGGCGGTGAATGGCGACAGTATTTAGCATTAAAGCCGTTTTCACTGGCGGTGGGAATAGGGATGCTAGGATTGCTGTTGATATTTATGATAGTCAGTCAGGCGCTGACCTATATGCTGGACATGACGCCGCTGGTATTTGTAGATCCATTGTACCAGTCTGTTAGTTCAGTGTGGCTGCTGGTCTTTGCAATGGTCGTGGTTGCACCTATTTACGAAGAAGTGGTTTTTCGTGGCATATTATGGTCAGCCATCGCAGAGCAGTTCACCGCACCGTCATACTCTGTGCATCACGGTGCGATAGTAGCAAGTATCGTGACCAGTTTGATATTTGCCATCATTCATGTGCAGTATGGCATTTATGAAATCAGTACTATTGTGGTTTTGGCATTCATATTTTGTTATGCACGTATCAAGTCAGGGTCACTATTACTGCCCATCGCACTACATATCATCAATAATGGCGCAGCGATGTGGCAGTATCTTGCGCAAGCGGCGTAGATAAAATGCTAGCCACGACAATGGCCAGCATGTGAATTCTATCAAGCCAGTTATATCAGCATTTAGCTATGCGTCAGGATTTAACGATAACACTTCATCGGCTGCTCGTTTAACCTCGTCAAGCGTTAGCTGAGGTTTGCCGCTCAATGCTTGCCGCCATTTGCGTGCACCCATCAACCCTTGAAACAATCCTAGATAATGTCGTGTCATCGTAGGTAGTGCTTCGCCTTTGGCGATTTGTTCTTGTAGATAAGGGTAGAGCTGCTCTAAAATCTCTGAGCGCTTAGGTATCGCGTCGGGTGCTGCCTCGTTCCATAAGCTATTGGCTTCTGCTAATAGATACGGGTTGTGATAAAACGCTCGACCAATCATCACACCATCGACATGCTGTAAATGTGTTTTGATGGCTTCAACCGTATCAATGCCACCATTGATTTCGATATCCAGTTCAGGAAAGTCCTGTTTTAAACGGTACACATCCTCATAACGTAGTGGCGGTATCTCTCGGTTTTGCTTGGGACTCAGCCCTTGCAGCCATGCGGTACGTGCATGCACTGTGAATCGCATACAGCCAGCGTCTGCCACTGTCTGCACAAAATCCACCATAAACTCATAGCTATCAAAATCATCAATACCAATACGATGCTTTACGGTCACTGGTATGTCGACGGCGGCTTGCATATGTTTGACCAAATCAGCAACGGTCTTAGGCTCTGCCATTAGACAGGCACCTATCTTGTTGTGTTGCACACGATCAGAAGGGCAACCAACATTGATATTGACTTCATCATAGCCGTATTGCTGAGCAAATTCGGCGCATTGTGTCATCTCACTGATATCTGCTCCGCCAAGCTGCAATACCAGTGGATGCTCAAGTGTGTCAAAGCGTAGGTGCCGTGCGCGGTTACCGTGTATCAATGCACCGGTGCTAATCATTTCGGTATACAGGTACGTGTGCGGGTTAAATAGTCGCGCAAAGTAACGATAGTCTGTCGTTGTCCAATCAATCATTGGCGCAACAGAGAGGCGTTTGTTGGTCATATCAACCATGGTTATCAAGCCTTAATATCTGTGTCTTAAACAAATGGATAAGGTGCAATGAGATATCTCATTGCACCTTAGTTTTAAACATCGTTCGAATTAGTGACTGATTTATTATTTATAAAATAACATGGTCAATCTTTTTGAATTCGGGCAAATTATAGAAATAAAGCCCCATAATGATACCGATAGAGCCCACAAAGGCAATGTATAGTGCTGGTGAAAAGCTTACTAAAGTTGTGGCATAACCAAGACCAAAAGGTATCAGTACACCAACGATACCGTAGGTCACATTATAACAAAAAGAGATACCTGTGAGACGCACGTTGGTTGGAAACAATTGCACCAAGATAGCAGGAACCATACCGACAATACCAGCACAGAATCCCAAAAGCGCGTACATAATTAAAATGTAATCGCCACCTGCTTGTAGATGATAAAAGAAGGCTAGTATTTGAGCAATGAGGAGTATCGAACCAATTACTAGAACCTTACCAAAATTCTCATGATTAGAAATTATCCCATAGAATATACAGCCAAAAATCATAAATACGATGCCCAAGCTATGGGAGAATCCAAACAAATCGCTGTCTAACGTAAAGTTTATCTCTATCAAGTCTGGCAATAGTAGAACAACCACAGAGGTAATGCTAGAAATCACTAACGTCAGCACCATGCCGACAAACACAGAGTGTTTGCAGTGTTTAAAGAGTATGGTAAGCGGCTTGCCTGAGTTTTTGCCGGCATTTAATTTTGTAAGTGCCAGAAAAAAGGGTGTTTCTCCGATGAATCGCCAAAATAAGAGTGGTAAAAAACTAAGAGCCGCCGCTACTAAAAATGGTAAACGCCAACCATAATCAGTTAGCTCAGTCGTCGTCATAAAGCTAGATAACCACATAAAAAAGGCATTTGAAAACAGCACACCTACAAAGAAGCTAGCAGTCGCATAGCTACAGGCAACTGACAGATATTGTCTGGGCACATGCTCTGCTACAAATACCCAAGATAGCGGTACATAAAGACCAAACGCCATACCCTGTATGATTCTTAACAATATAAATAAGGCAGGCGCAGCAGCCCCCCATTGTGCATAAGTGGGTAAAAATGCCATTGCTAGGAGACTACATGCGGTAACTATTATACTTAGCAATAAAACTGGCTTTCTACCTTTTATATCACCATAACGACCGATGAGAACACCTCCGATTGGACGTGCTAAATAACCGATAACAAAAAGCCCCATTCCTTGCAGTTTAGCAACTCTAGGGTCAGCATTAGCAGGAAAAATCGCCGCTGAAACAATATCTGAGATATACAAGTAAATCAAAAAATCAAAAAAGATTACAGCGCTGATAAAGCTTACGAATATGACTGTATTTTTGTCTTTTTTAGACATCAGGGCGTATTGAGAACGAGTCGGCATAATAGATCACGCATCCACGGAGTAAAGTGGTCATTAAGACGATCATCGTTTAGATAATCGGCCATGATAAAAACCGGCAAATCAAAGTATATAAACAATGATTCGCCGGAACAGTAATTTTGTGTATTGTAATAAGAACTTTGATTACAGGATTTGGCTTTTAACAAAAGCAAAACTGCACATCCTGCAATTTTAGGGACTATTTAGAAAAGAGTTTACATATTACAGTAGCCAGTCAATGGGTAACCAAGACATAATAGTAAGCCAGATATGATCACTCAGATCGACCCGTGGCTCTGAGTCATAAACGACTTCTTTGCCATCTTCCATGGTGTGCCACTCCAAGCTACCGTTGTCTAGCAGCTTAACTTCATAAGCTTGATTTAGTAAATCGTCACTCAGCGCCCCGTGCAGCTGCCTTGCTAGTTCATCATCATTAATGATTACACCCATTTCGGTATTTATATTGGCAGAGCGTGGGTCAACGTTGTATGAACCGATAAAGACTTGATAGTCATCTACTGCAAACGTTTTTGCATGTAGGCTGGTTGATGACTGACTGCGTGCACGCCAGAGTTTATTGTCACGTTTTTCTTCAGCTGCCGTTGATTTTAGCTCGTATATTTTTACGCCTGACCGCAGTAGGCTAGGGCGCCATTGACTATAACCAGAATGAACAGCGGTCACGTCGGTTGCATCAAATGAGTTGGTTAATATTTTGATATCAACGCCAGATTCGGCGAGCTTCACCAAAGTATCGACCCCATCTTTGGTCGGGACAAAATAAGACGAGATGATTGTCAGTTTTTTGGTTGGGCTACCGAGTAACGTACGCAGTTGATGCACCAAGTTGGTCTCAGATGAGACGCTTTTGGACAGCTTGCCAACATCGTCACTCAAAAATTGCATGTCTGTCCAACGAAACGGCACGCGTTTGTTGATCAGATCAGTGTCTATCGTCGAGTCTTTGATGGCGGCTTTATAAACCGTCAAGCTACTGCCTTCGTTATTTTCCTCATCTATACCCAGCTTGTCTAATGCCTTCAAAAAATCAGGCGTGACGTCATCGTCGAACTTGGCTAAAGTTTCGATGTCAAACGACAGCGGCGATGACCAGTAACTGGCAAAGCTATTATCAATGTCTGCGACGACTTTACCAATCAGTAAAACATCCAAATCCGCAAACTGGCTGCTTTGATCGTTACTCAGGTACTCATTACCGATATTACGTCCGCCGATAATGGTAATCTGTTTATCAAACGTCATGCTTTTATTGTGCATACGGCGATTGATACGCGGCAAACCTGTGACGTAGTTCAATGTTGAAAACTTACGGTGCATTAATGGGTTGATGATACGCACCGCGATATTAGGGTGGCTCGCAAAACGTAATAGGTGCTGATCAAACTTTGCACTGTTATTAAAATCATCCAACAACAAACGCACGATCACACCGCGCTCAGCCGCTTCCCACAAGTCTTTTAATAGCAGTTGGCCAGCCTGATCATTATGCCAAATATAATACTGCGCATCGATATTGCGCGTGGCCATACCTGTTAACATACTACGGGCGGCAAACGCATTTGCCCCAGTGACGATCGGATGATAGCCTGACAAATCAGGATGAATTTCATTCTGCGCACTAACAGCGGCCACTAGATCAGTATTGTTGGTTGTAGTCGCTGTATTTTGCTCAATCTTTGGGCTGTCTTCTTGTTGGTATAAAACATTGACTCGCGCTGATAATGCTTGACTCTCAGGCAGGTGAGGCTGTTTGGGTAGGCTCTGGCAAGCGCTCAGACCTAAAGTCAGCCCAAGTGTCAGACTCAACGATAAGCTGCTTGGTTCTATACTGAACATCGACATAACGAATTTACCTTGATGAGCCTAAATATACTGATAAATAAAATGCATGGATAAGTAATTTGCGGAAATTGTTCATCTATTTTTAAGGATGATAGCATCGATTGGACGGTCTATAAAAATATCACCAACGCCAAAATTTAAATCGTCGCTAAGCTTAGCAGCTGTTAGCATATCTGCCTATTATAAATACGTTATTTTTGTTAGGTTTGACGATTGATTTTATCGTGATTTACTGTCGGTCAAATCTGCATAATGGCTGTCATATTGAACATCCAGTTATTTTAATAGGCAAAACTAATAATGAGATGTTATCTGAAACCAGATGTGTGGAATAAGTCAGCATGTTATGATAACGCTGATGAATTTGCTTGATAATCAAAAAAATAAGCAGTCCTTTTATACCAACCAAAACACAGCAACGGAACGTCTATGAGTCAGTCGCAAACGAAAGATGAGAATAATTTGAACCAAAAAAACTCAAACGATGGGTTAGATCCAAACTGGCGTAACGATGCCTTAGATTTAGGACTAGATTACGGTATGCAGACGATTGCCGTGCGGGCAGGTCAACACCGTACCGATGAGGGCGAGCATTCAGAGCCGATTTTTACGACCAGCTCTTATGTTTATCAATCAGCTGCTGATGCCGCTGCTCATTTTGACGGTACAAAAACAGGAAACGTTTACTCTCGTCATACCAACCCAAGCGTCCGTACTTTTGAGCGTCGTCTCGCCGCGCTAGAGAACGGCGAGCGTGCGGTTGCAACTGCATCAGGCATGGGCGCTATTTTGACCATGTGCTTGGCATACCTAAAAGCGGGCGACCATCTGCTCGCTGCCAATCAGTTATTCGGCTCGTCCATCGGTCTATTTAACAACTATATGGCCAAGTTTGGCGTTGAAGTCAGCTATGTGGACTGTTTTGACAATGAGGCATGGGCCAACGCCGTTCAACCAAATACCAAAGTGATTTATTGCGAAAGCCCAAGTAATCCATTGGCGCAGATTTGCGATATCGGTTATTTGAGCGAGCTGTGCAAAGCCAACGACATATTACTGGTCGTTGACAACTGCTTTGCCACGCCAGCATTGCAGCGCCCATTAGATTTGGGTGCCGATGTGGTGATTCACTCTGCGACCAAATATTTGGATGGTCAGGGTCGCGTATTAGGCGGCGCATTGGTCGGTAGTGACAAATTGATGCAAGAAGCGTTTACGGTAGTACGCTCAGGCGGTATCAGCATGAGTCCGTTCAATGCTTGGGTGTTTACTAAAGGGCTTGAAACGCTCAAACTCCGTATGCAAGCGCATTGCCAAAACGCCAATCAAGTCGCAGAATTTTTGGTCAATCACCCTAATGTCAGTACGGTGCATTTCTCTGGCCTGAGCGACCATTCTGCACATGAGCTCGCCACTCGCCAACATCATATGAAAGATGGCTACGGTGCTATCATGGGTTTTGAAGTCAAGGCATCTGATAGTCGCGATACAAAAGAAGCGGCTTGGCATGTGATTGACTCGACTCAAATGGTCTCTATCACCAATAACTTGGGCGATGCCAAAACCACGATTACCCATCCTGGGACCACCACGCACTTCCGCCTCACCCCTGAGGCTCGTGCCGAAGCAGGTGTCAAAGACGGTCTGATTCGTCTATCAGTCGGTTTGGAAGATGTCGAAGATATTATCAAAGATTTGGCGCGTGGTTTAGACAGTTTGTAAAGATAGCGGTATAATGCCGTCAGTATTTTATTTTAGACTTTAAATGATCCCATGTATTATTATAAGACAAAGAGGCAACTATGAACATTCAAGCATTGATGCAACAAGCACAAACGATGCAAAAGAAAGTAGAAGCAAACGTTGAAAACGCTAAAAAAGAGCTCGCGAATAAAGAAGTACAAGCAGAAGCGGGTAGTGGTCTGGTTAAAGTCACCATGACTGGTCGCCATGTGGTCAAGCGTTTGACCATCGATCCAAGTCTGTTAGAAGATGAGCCAGATATGATCGAAGATCTTATCGCTGCGGCGATCAACGATGCGGTGCGTCAAGCGGATGAGCTATACGAAGAAACCATGGCTGGCGCGACCTCAGGTATGGGTCTACCACCAGGTATGCAAGGCATGTTCTAAGCATTAAATACTTTAGACTGAACACAAAAATGGGGTTGTTATCGACACGATACGACCCCATTTTTATATCTACGGTTTTTTAAATTAAGTTAAATAAAGTCAACTAAAGGAAGCTACTTTGCTTACAGCCAAATTTGATCAGCTGGTCAAACAGCTGCGTATATTGCCGGGTGTGGGTCAAAAAAGTGCCCAACGAATGGCGCTACATCTGCTTAGTAAAAAACGCCCACAAGGTATGGCACTCGCCCAAGCACTAGACGAAGCCATGCGCGATATCGTTGAATGTCAGCGTTGCCATAGCTTTAGCGACGATGCGGTTTGTCCACTATGCCAAGACCCTAGGCGTGATGACAGTTTACTCTGTGTGGTTGAGACCGCAGCAGATGTGATGGCGATTGAGCAAACCGCTGGCTATCGCGGTCGTTATTTTGTGCTGGGCGGGCATTTATCGCCGATCGATGGCATTAGTGCTGACGACTTAAATATCGACCAGCTGGTCTGGCGAGTCAAGCAAGAGCCTGTGGAGGAGTTGATATTGGCCACAGGGACGACCGTTGAGGGGCAGACCACCGCCCACTTTATCCGTGAGGCAGTCAGTCGTCATGTCAATAAAGTGACGCGCCTGGCACAAGGTGTACCGATGGGCGGCGAGCTTGAGTATCTGGATAGTATGACGCTTGGTCAAGCTATGCAAAATCGTTCTTTTTTATAATGTTTTGATTGCGTCAAAGTCTTACCCAATTCATTTCTTGGAATTGCTATAATTACTTTATTATTGTTTATCTTTTAATTTTATTAAGGCGCGGTTTAGCGTTTTATTTTCTCCTATTAATGCAGGTATCTGCCCGTGTCCAATAACGTTTCAAACGCCTCAGCTCAATCAAATGCTGCTGATATCAATGATGGCTCATTACAAGAAGCCGCTAATACTGAGCCAATGTCAGCAGCCACTTCATCTGAGTCAGTGTCTAATACTCCAGATGCTGAGGTGCTAGATATTGATGCACTGCTAGATATTGCTGATGACGTTGCTATTACATGGGTACGTAAGCAAGGCGATTTAGATGAGGTTATTGATGCCTTAGCGACTTGCGGACGCGTAGCCTTAGATACTGAGTTTATCAAGCGTGACACTTATTATCCGCGCTTGGCACTGGTGCAATTAAATACTGGTAATCATGTTTATCTACTGGATGCACCGCAGCTACAACTGGCTGAGCTGTGGGAAGCGCTACGCAAAGTAGATGTGGCTATCTGGCATGCCTGCGGCGAAGATTTAGGCATTTTTTATCTGCTATCTGGTTGTCCACCATTGACCAATATTTTTGATACGCAAATTGCGTTGTCTTATTTAACCGGTCAATTACAAATGGGCTATCAGCAGGCGTTGGCAGATCAGTTAGATATGCATATCGATAAAGAGCACAGTCAGTCTGATTGGCTCCAGCGCCCGTTGACAGACGAGCAGGAGCAATATGCCATTGATGATGTGCGTTATTTGCCAGCGCTGTATCTCAGTATCGAACATGCGCTTAAGGCACAAGGCCTATACGATTACGTCTGGGCTGACTGTCAGCTTTATGCCAGTGATTTGTATGACTTGCAGCACGTCGAAGATGAAGCGATGTATCTAACAATGGCTGATTATCGCTATAACTCACAGCAAATGGCGATACTCAAAGGGATTGCGACGTGGCGAGAAGAGCTGGCACGTGCGACCAACCAGCCACGTACGTTTATCATCAAAAAGCAAGCGGTACGCGAGATCGTCACTGAAAAACCAAACAGCATGCGTGAGCTGGCGCACAAAACGACGATGCACCGTAGTATGCTGCGTCTCTATGGCGAAGAGATGCTTAAGATAATAAGAGAAGCCAAAAGCCTACCACCTGCCGAGCATCCAGCTTGTCTAGTGCCGCCATATCGCTCAAAAAACAAAATCTTGTCAAAAGCAGTGCAGCAAGCGATTGATGATCACGCTAGGGCTATCGGCGTGCCTAGCAGCGTTTTAATGCGCAAAAAATGGCTAGGACAGCTATATGAAGTCATTGCTCTTGATAAAGATCTCAGCGAATTACCGCAAGGGTTAAAAGGCTGGCGCAATGGCTGGGTCATCCAGACGTTGATTCCAGTGATCAGCAAGCATAAAACTGAATTGCAGCAAGGGATGGGTATTCGTGTTTAATAAGGAAGCGTTCGATAAAGCAGCGTTCGATAAGGCACCGTTTAACAAGAAATCGTTCGATAAGACTGAAAACTGACACTCAAGTATTCATACAGCTCTTAGCGTTTAAATCGCCCATGCTCTAAAAAGTATCGAGTCTGCTCGGCGACCTCTGGGTTTACTAGCATGCCAGTATGTGAGACTGGCATGACAATATGATCAGCTGCAGCCTCTATTTTCGTTTCCTCTATATATACTGTCCCGTCATGTGCAAGCTGCTCGTTAAGGGGTGGCTTGTCAGATTTGCGCAGTTTGCGATTGTGATATTGCAAAAACAGCTGACCTAGACCATAAGGTCGGTTGCCAGCGATGACGCCTAGCGTCACATGTTTGGGCAATGGTGCGACTGTGCCGTCGAGTGCGTCGACATACGAGCGACCTACGACAGCAGGAGTCAATCGCCAGATATAATCTGCACAAACACTCCCTATATGCGGTGTTCCTAGCGTCACGCAACGTCCGATTTTCCATTTTGGATACTGAGCGACAAAGTCACGAATGATCAAACCACCTAAACTATGTCCGACCAAATCTATAGGATGATCTGTGTGATGGTTTGTTTCTAGCCAGCTATTTAGGCGAGCGCTATTGGTTTTGATACCATCACGCATACTACGGTAGCCATACTGATGGGTATCAAATCCTGCTGCTTGCAGGCGCTTGGCTAATGGCCGCATGATCCATGGGGTTTGGTGTAGCCCATGAATTAGAATAACGCGAGTTTTTTGTTTAGGCGCTTTATGTTGCATAGCAGTGTCCAAATGATTGCTTCAGAAATTTAAGGTAAATAGCTTATTATCAATATAAGCTTTGGGGCTGTAGTAGATAAGGATTAAATATCACACCATTTTCTCAAGGTTTTCAGCTGATTAGATGGTGAGCCATAGTTGAATCTAAACTCGCACTCTTTTAAAAACAAATGGAAGTTCTTCTTATTAATCCCATTATACTTTCTGAGTGTTCGTTTGGACTGATTCCAGAAGTTCTCAATGCCATTGATGTGATTGTTCTTACCGCAAATGAACTCTATAGAGTGATTGACTCTGAAATGTTTAAACTCACTCACATCTAATGCATTGTAACTTCGATAGCTATCCGTATAAACAAAGCTGTCAGGCTTGATTTTACGCTTAATAACAGGCATTAGGGTAGTCTGTTTGGTGTCTGCTACGACAATGGTATAAACCTTACCGTTTCGTTTTAGAATACCAAATACAGCGGTTTTACCAGCTGCCCCGCGACCTCTTTTGCCTTTGCGTACACCGCCAAAGTAACTTTCATCTAATTCGACCTCACCATCAAAAAGCTCATCAGCTTCTAATGAGAGATGGTAATCTATCACAAGTCTTATTTTATGATAAAAAAGTGCAGCAGTATTAGGCTGAATATCAAGCAAATCTGCGGCTGTTCTAGCAGTCACTTCAGCCGTAAAAAACTCTAACAGCCTTCGCTGTGCTTTTTTACTTAGTTTACAACGGGTTATCTTCATAAAAGTAGTCTAGCATAGTGCTTATCTACTACAGCCCCTAAGCTTTTATTACATTGAGTTCTTATCGTTTATTTTATTGATAATATTACCTGCTAACGTAATAGATAAAAAGTCAGACAAATAAAAACCTCCAAGTCAGCAGCTGACTTGGAGGTTTTTTACTACAGAGAATAACTATCGAAAGTGATAATTACATATAGTTTTCGATACTTGGGCAAGAGCACATTAGGTTCTTATCACCATACGCATCATCGACACGCGCGACACTTGGCCAGAACTTGTTTGCACGGATGTACGGTAGTGGGAATGCAGCAGTCTCACGGCTGTATGGATGCGTCCACTCTTCGCTAGTAATCATAGCTGCGGTATGCGGTGCATTGACCAATGGGTTGTCTTCTAGCGTCCAGTTATCTTCACCAGCTTTGGCTTTCATCGCTTCAGCTTTGATAGACTTTAGCGCACTGATAAAGCGATCCAACTCTTCTTTTGACTCAGACTCAGTTGGCTCAATCATAAGTGTGCCAGCGACTGGGAAGCTCATCGTTGGCGAATGGAAACCATAATCCATCAAGCGCTTAGCGATATCGCTTTCCGTGATGCCAGTCTCTTCTTTTAACGGACGAATATCGATGATACATTCGTGAGCTACGCGGCCGTTTTTGCCTGCATACAGGACAGGGTAGTGACCTTTTAATTCAGCAGCGACGTAGTTGGCGTTTAGCAGGGCAAGCTCGGTCGCTTTTAGCAGACCATCACGGCCCATCATGGCAATGTACATCCATGAGATAGGCAAGATGCTCGCTGAACCATAAGGCGCAGCCGATACCGCTGAGCAGTCTTTTTGTGCATTATGCACAGGGCTTAGCGTATGGTTGGCCATGAAGGGTGCCAAATGCGCCTTCATACCGATAGGACCCATACCTGGACCGCCGCCGCCATGCGGAATACAGAAGGTTTTGTGCAAGTTCATATGTAGTACATCAGCACCAACGTCTGCAGGTTGCATCATGCCTACCTGAGCATTCATGTTCGCGCCGTCCATATAGACCTGACCGCCATGTTTGTGGGTCAAATCACAGATATGACGGATGCCTTCTTCAAACACGCCATGAGTCGATGGGTACGTGATCATTAAAGCGCCCAAACGCTCGCTATGCTCTTCACACTTGGCGGTTAAATCATCGATATCAACGTTGCCATTTTCATCAGTTTTGACCACGACGACTTTCATACCCATCATCATGGCGGTAGCAGGGTTGGTACCGTGCGCTGACTGAGGAATCAAGCACACATCACGATTGGTCTCGCCCAATGACTCATGATAACGGCGAATCGCGAGCAGACCAGCATATTCACCAGAGGCACCAGAGTTTGGCTGCATAGAGACATCATCAAAACCAGTAATGGCTTTTAATTGATCTTGCAAGCTATCGATCATCGCGATATAGCCAGTAACTTGATCACGTGGTGCAAAAGGATGCACGTTGGCAAACTCAGGCCAAGTAATCGGTAGCATCTCACTGGTGGCGTTTAGCTTCATGGTACAGCTACCCAGTGAAATCATGCTGCGGTTCATCGCCAAATCTTTGTCTTCAAGCGACTTTAGGTAGCGTAGCATTTCATGCTCGGTGTGATGCGAGTTAAATACTGGATGAGTCAAAATGTCATCCGTACGTAGGTGTGCGCTATCTAGAGAGACGCGAGCGGTTTCAGGTAGATCGTGTGACTTGTTGACGAATAGCTGAGTCAAGGTGTTGAAGTCTTGTTGATCGCTGGTTTCACTAAAGGCAACGCTCAATTTGGTGTCGCTTAGACGCCATAAGTTGTAGCCAACGTTGTCTGCATTTTTAAAGATTTGAGTAGCCAATTTCTCTGAACCACAATCAACCACGACTGTATCGAAGAATTGATCATGTACCACACTCAAGCTGCTGTCGTTAGATTCTGTGATAGCGTCAGCAAACGCAGTGGCAAATGCATGAATACGAGTAGCAATACGCTTCACGCCGCCTGGACCATGATATACCGCGTACATACCAGCGAGGTTGGCTAGTAATACTTGCGACGTACAGATATTTGAGTTGGCTTTTTCACGGCGGATATGCTGCTCACGTGTTTGTAGAGCCATACGTAATGCAGTATTGCCTTGTGCGTCTTTTGATACGCCAATGATACGACCAGGTGCTGAACGCTTGGCTTTATCAGAAAACGCAAAATAAGCGGCATGCGGACCACCAAAGCCCATTGGTATACCAAAGCGCTGCGTACTACCTAGCGCTACGTCGGCACCCATATCGGCTGGTGATTTTAATAACACCAAGCTCATGATGTCACTGACGACGCTGACGTAAGTTTTGTTTTCTTTTACGGCACTGATGACGTCTGTTAAGTCTTTAACGTCACCTTCAGCACCGACATACTGGAATAGCGCACCAAAATAATCGCCTGATTTAGCCGTTTCAAAATCACCAACGACCACTTCCCAACCAAAGTATTTAGCACGAGTATTGATAACATCTAGCGTTTGCGGATAGACACGCTCGTCGACGAAATACTGCGTTGATTTGCTTTTGCTCACACGCTTTGACATCGCCATCGCTTCTGCCGCTGCTGTTGCTTCATCAAGCAATGACGCACCAGCCAGCTCAAGACCTGTTAGATCAATACATACTTGTTGGAAGTTCAGCAATGCTTCTAGACGACCTTGAGCGATTTCAGCTTGATAAGGGGTATAGGCGGTGTACCAGCCTGGATTTTCAAGGACGTTGCGCTGAATGACCGCAGGCATACGAACCGGAGAGTAGCCTTGACCGATATAGCTTTTGTTAACAGTGATGTCATCTGCCATCGTGCGTAGTTTGGCAAGTGCCGCATGCTCACTCATCGCCACTGGCAAATCCAGCTCTTTGTGCAGACGTACTGGCTCAGGCACAGTGTCATTGATAAAGCTTTGCATATCTTTATAACCAACAGCGCTGAGTAGGTCAGCTTGCTTGGTTTCGTTCGAACCTAAGTGGCGATAGACAAATTCAGCTTCGTTGAACAATCCTTGAAAGGTATCAAACGATGGGTTTTGAGAGATAGTCATGACAATCCTTGGTTAAGGGAGTAATAAACAAAATAGCAATTAAGGGAATAATGTGAGCGGTACGTTATACGTAATGCACAAACTGTTTTTGATCAAAGCGGAACTGGGTGTTGTAAACGCCACTGTCAGCGCGCTCGCCTGCGCCAAGCATCATAACGATATGATGGTCGTCGCTAAGATTGAGCAACGCTTTCATGGCAGGCTCATCAAAGCCGCCCATAGGACAGCTATCAAAACCATGAGCGCGTAATGCTAGCATCAGGTTTTCGGCGGCAAGCGCGGTGTTATTGGTTGCCCAGTTTTTGGTGTCTTCAAAGGTATAATAAGGCGATTTGATTGGGCCTTTTACGCGTCTGACCACTTGCGTCGCGCCCCATTTTGCAGCCGAAACCACGTTGGCTGGGCCGCGCAAAAAGTCCATTGTGACGACTTTGTTGTAGTAGTCTTTCACTTTCTTTGGCACTGGCTGGTCAGGATATTCGCGCAATACTTGCTTAGCGTGATCGTGCCAAACATCAGTACGAGCAACGATGGCAATCAAACGGGCTGATGTTTTTGCGGCGTTTTGATTCATACAGTTTTTGACGGCGCGTTTGCGATTGTCAGCATCATCGATAACATAAAATTCCCACGGCTGTAGGTTGCTAGAGTTTGGTGCTAGCATGGCCAAACGCAGACAGTCTGCCAATACGTCGTCAGGGATAGGTGTGTCAGTAAAACGGCGCACGGAACGGCGTGACTCTACGATATCGCGAAACGCTTGTAGCTGCGGCGTATGGTTTGGTGTGGCAATGGGGTCTTTATTATCGGTGTTGGCATTCATATTAGGATCCATGCTGAGAATTGGGTTATCAGTTTGCGTCGTTATTGATAGCACGTATTCATTGGGATTCGAATAGGTGATCAATACGAGTCAATGAGATAACGCTTGGTAGCAATAACATCGGACGATAATGATTGTTGGAGATCTACATATAAAGCTGCTTTCAAATAATAAGCATGGTCAATGAGCCAATACTTTTAATGAGAAAGGTTGTTCAAACAGTTTAAATAGAGAGTATAGATACCAGCTGTTGCCAGTATCTATGTTTAGTCGGGGCTAGTGCTTTGTACGAGCTAAAGTCTTACAAGTGCTAATGTCTTGTGAGAGCATGCTTAGCTTGCGTGCTTAGCTTGCGTGCTTAGCTTATAAGTCGCTTTCGTACTCGTCAGCAGTCATTAGTGCTTCGTAGTCAGCGATGTTGTCAGGCTTCATTCTGAAGAACCAACCTTCGCCGTATGGGTCAGAGTTGATGATTTCAGGATCATCTTCTAGTGCTTCATTGATAGCGATCACTTCACCTGAAATAGGCGCATAAACGTCAGAAGCCGCTTTTACTGATTCAACAACTGAGATTTCGTCATCAACAGCGATGATATCGCCCACATCTGGTAGCTCAACGAATACCACATCACCCAATAGGTCTTGAGCATGGTCAGTGATACCAACAGTGATCGTACCGTCGTCTTCTAGGCGTAGCCACTCGTGACTAGCAATATATTTTAGCTCTGCTGGGATGTTGCTCATGGTCTCTCTCCTAAGTGATAGAGGTTAATTAACAAAAATAATGAAGGCTGGGCGTGTCGTCATTTTTATAATTGGGTGCAAAATGACAACGCGCTCTAATGATAGAATTTATAAGACCTAAGAGTCAAACTGTTGCTTGCCGTTACGGACAAAAGGTAGCTTCAATACGCGCACATCGACGAACTTACCTTTGCCACGTAGATCGACTTGTACGCTGTCATCTTCTGATAAGCTGGCAGGTACACGAGCAATCGCGATTGAATTTTTTAGGCTAGGGGAGAATGTACCACTGGTGATAATGCCAGTTTGCTCGTTATCAGTGCCTTGATTGATAGTCACTGTCATGCCTTCACGCAATACGCCACGCGTGGTCAATAGCAGACCCACTTGCTTCATAGCAGTGTTGTCTTCTTTTGACTGCTTACGTTTGCTGACTAATGCTTCACGGCCGACAAAGGCAAGATCGTCTTTTAGTGCAAGCGTCCAGCCCATGTTGCACTCATAAGGGCTAACATTCTCATCCATGTCATGACCATAAAGATTCATGCCCGCTTCCATACGCAAGGTATCACGTGCGCCAAGACCAGCAGGTTTGATACCATTTCCTTTTAGTTGTTCAAAGAAAACAGGGGCATCATCGGCATGCATAATGACTTCGACGCCATCTTCACCAGTATAGCCAGTACGAGCCACAAACCAATCAGTGCCTTCGATATCGGTCAAATCAGCACCAACGAAAGGTTTTAGTGCTGCTAAGGTATCTGTCCAGCTTGGTTTGGCCTGAGCCAGTTTTGCAATAGCATTTGGACCTTGCACGGCAAGCATAGCAAGCTCAGGTCGCTCGGTAATCGTAATATCGAAACCTTCGGCGACTTTATTAAACTGTGCTAAATCCTTGTCACGAGTGGCTGCGTTAGAGACGATGCGGTACTCAGTTTCTTCTGCATTCATCAGGTAGACGATCAAATCATCGATAACGCCGCCTTGCTCATTGAGCATGCCAGAGTACAGCGCTTTACCAGCGGTAGTGAGTTTGTTGACATCGTTTGCGAGCAGCTTTTGTAGCCATGCTTTAGTATCAGCGCCTTTGATATCAGTCACAACCATATGTGAGACATCAAACATACCTGCATCTGTGCGTACTGCTTCGTGCTCTTCGATTTGTGAACCATAATGAATTGGCAATTCCCAACCAGAGAAATCGACCAGTTTGCCCTCACTATCAATATGAGACTGGTAAAAAGGGGTGCGCTGAGGAGCTTGGCTTTGATCGTTTTGAGAAGTGATGTCTTGAGAATGGGTATCAGTCATAACAAATCCTTATGTGTACATCAGTCGTACTCGGTAGAGTAAGGAGTGATGCGCAACGTAAAAGTAGCGAGAAGCAATATTGCAAGGCGCAAATATCACATCAAAGGGTGACACAGAAAGCAAAGATGAAGACGTAAGCCAAACAGACGCTATACGTCAGTTTGAGCTAAAGCCCTATCTGTCCTGTGACCTGAGATTTTCAACACGAACCATCATTTTTGGGCAGTTATATGAGCCCTATCGTCGATGATAGCGTATTTTCTCCCCTTCGGTGGGTAAGACGTCGTCCGTGCTTACCACTCTCCAGATTTGTTATGCCTTATGTTTGATAAAAAAGTAGTGCGCTATGAGCGTCATATTACTAAACACTATCAAACAACAGTGACATGCGTTTTTCAGTCCTTTTACCTGAGCGATTGGCAGGGTGGATGCGCCTTCGGTGGTTATCCAGCAATTGCGATAGTTGTATAACCAATAGGGTTTAATACAAAATCTATGCTGATAAACTCTCTCCTGAAAAACGCTTTTATTATGAAAGGTTCAAAGCGCTTTTACAAGTCATCAAAGCCATTAAAATAAATAAATTTGGCAAAAATGATGTTTTGATAGGGCAGTCTGTTAAATAGGTTATGTTTTACAACGATATTTTTATCGCTCATATCAGCGTTTTGTCTGTGTGTTTTGACAAAAATTACCATAGCAAAACGCAAAGCGACTACTGGTATTTGCCTGAAATATGCTAACCTACGCCCATAGTTTCTGATAGGTGGTTTTTATGCATTGCGATATTTATAAATTTCCAAAACATGACGACATGTATATCTACATTGCGCGTCCTGATTATCCTGACGATACTGATGAGATCAAAGACTGGCTTGGCGTATTACCAAAAGATTTCCGTGCAGGTTTAGGCCGTAGTAAGTTCGTCATGCATTTGGACTTATCAACTAAAGATAAGCTCGCTCGTGTCGATAAAGAAGAAGTACTGGCAAAATTACAGTCTCAAGGTTACTTTGTGCAGTTGCCGCCGCAAGACGTGATGCGCCGCCAAGCAGAGCTGCGTGCTCGTGAATCGCAGGACAGCATCTATAATTAATGGATTTGTCAGCAAGTAAGTGTGGTAGGACATATCAGTACGCTATCTTGAAAATAGCGTCGATAAAAACCTACGACACACTTGCTCACATGCATTTGAGTAGAGAGTCGTGATAAACTGACACCATACGCAACGTACATATAAGCCTACATAATGCATAAGTCTATTATGTAGTTGGCCTCATTCTGGTTCTACAGAACGCACATATACCGCTAGACACAGATTGTGTCACCGGCGATAAACGCAGGTAAATAAACACGCATGGACTGGTTAAAAAATATCTTACATAGCTTACCGCTAGAGTCTATCAGTGACATTCTCGGTGAGATTGCCATTTGGTGGGGCCAAATGGTAAAGGATGTCCCGCCCGCTGATTTGCCGATGTATGCTTATCTTGGCGGTGCTGTTTTGGTACTAGTGTTATGGATACTCGTTGCTCGTGTACTGCCAAAGCCATTGGGCGGTATGAGCTGGATGGTTCTGTTTGCAGTATTATTAGCACCAGGTACTGCACTTGGCGATCCGAGCGAGCTTGCACCAGCCAGTATTAGCGTCGTCTATGCTGTGATGATGAAAGATTACGCAGGCGCGGTTGCCAATATGTTGCCGATATTGGTGATACTGGTCGCAGGGTTGTTTGTTGGTTTTGTATGGCAGTTGATACGCAGCGCATTTGCATCAAGCTTGGACAAAGCCCGCAGTCGCAGCGCAGAAGATACGCAGGCCACATTGCAAATGACCACAGGCAGTTATTTGCCAGAAGGCGCTACCGTAACTGAACAGCCTGAGACTAACGTGAGCTTAAAAAAAGACAGTACGTCGGCTAAGAAAACGGATAGCGATACGTCTGATAAGTGATAAAAATAGGCTAAGCGTTGAGACAACATTATTGTCTTAAAAGTTATTTGATACCCGAATAAAAAGACACCGCTGCGTGTCTTTTTTTTGTGCTCGACTGTTTATTAGGAATATAAATAATAGCTCACTATACATTGCACATAACAATTGTTAATAAATGCGAACGCATGAGTATTTTGGCAATGCATCAGGCTGTGCTAATCTAATTTATTCTTTACCAATTTATTCGTTATTAGGGCGTGTCTTCAATTCATCTTACAATGAACGATAGTACACGCCAGATAAAGCATTGACTTAAAATTACGCGCTAACTTCTCATAGCGAGTAGCGATACTACGAAAATGCTTAAGCCTTGCAAACATATTTTCAACAAGATGACGCAGCTTGTACAAATAGCTATCAAACTCTGGATTAGGCTGTTTGGCATTCTTCCTTTTAGGAACGACAGGTATCATATTATGGCTGCGAGCTTTGTCTCTGATACACTCTGAGTCATAGCCTTTATCAGCGATAAAGTAATCTGCCTGTCCAATCATCTCAATCAATTCACCTGCAATTTGACTGTCGTGGACGTCACCCCCAGTGATTTTAAAATGGAGCGGATATCCATCGGCATCACAGGATAGGTGTATCTTTGTAGTTGCTCCGCCACGGCTTTGTCCAATTGCTCGCTCTTCACCACGCCGAGCTCCACTTGCATG
Source organism: Psychrobacter sp. 4Dc (assembly GCF_002836715.1). Lineage (GTDB taxonomy): Bacteria > Pseudomonadota > Gammaproteobacteria > Pseudomonadales > Moraxellaceae > Psychrobacter. The sequence continues at coordinate 23,501 of NZ_PJAT01000006.1, read as the reverse complement.
CTGATGACAGCGAACATAGCTTCCGTCTGTGAATACCCATTCCGTATCAACTTCTTTTCGTAAGCCAAAAAAAAATCCGCCCATAAGCCAGTTTTCGACCAGCGGTTGAAACGACTATAGGCTGTTTTCCACGAACATAATTCTTCAGGTATGTCACGCCAAGGCGCCCCTGTGCGTAGTTTCCACAGTATGGCTTCCATGATCTCTCGGCTGTTTTGAGTTTGATAGCAGCCGTACTTTATCATCGTCGATTGCAATTGATCCCAAAGCGTATCTGTTAATGCTTTTCTTGCCATAACTTGTATTTCTCGCATCGACTCAATAGATGCGGTATTGTAACTATTATTTAGGGCTTATCCAATTGAAGACACGCCCTAGTCATTTATGTTTTAGACCTATCCATTTATAACAATTTATCTATAACAACAATCGAGATCTGATTATGACCACAGCTGACAATACTAAGCAAAACTTTACTGGTACCAGTAGTTATATTGCTACCGATGATTTGCAACTGGCAGTAAATGCCGCTATGACCTTACAAAAGCCATTGCTGATCAAAGGTGAGCCAGGAACTGGTAAGACCCTGCTAGCCGAAGAAGTTGCAGAAAGTTTAGGCATGCCGCTGATTACGTGGCATATCAAGTCGACCACCAAAGCTGAGCAAGGTCTGTATGAATATGATGCGGTATCGCGCCTGCGTGATTCGCAGTTGGGTGATGACAAGGTTTATGAGATTAGTAACTATATCAAGCCAGGCAAGCTATGGGACGCTTTTACCAGTAAAGAGCGTAGCGTACTGCTGATTGATGAGATTGATAAAGCCGATATCGAGTTCCCAAATGACTTGCTACATGAGCTTGATAAGATGTCTTTTTATGTTTATGAGACTGGCGAAACTATTACAGCGGCGCAGCGTCCAGTGGTTATTATTACTTCAAACAATGAAAAAGAGCTACCAGATGCCTTTTTGCGTCGTTGTTTCTTCCACTATATTGACTTCCCAGAAGAAGAAACCATGCGCCAAATCATCGAAGTGCATTTTCCAGATATTCAGGAAAAACTGGTCAATGATGCATTGGATATTTTCTATAAACTGCGTGGTATTCAAGGTCTTAAAAAGCCGCCATCAACGTCTGAGTTGGTCGATTGGTTAACCTTGTTACTTGCTGATGATATGGCTCAGGACGAGCTAGAAGAAAATCTGCGCGGCGAAAAGTCTATTCCACCTCTATATGGCGCATTGCTCAAAAACGAGGCAGATGTGAGTTTATTACAGCGTTTTGCCAATATGATGCGTCGCTAATGTTTGCAGCTTGCGTTGACTTTAATATCCGATGTCCGATATCTATTATGAAGGTCAATGCAAACGCTCAACCTGTGACTGTAGCAATCAATGATATCAGCAATATCATCAGATAATAATATCAGCCAATAAGTGATACGACTCTTATGTTTATCAAACTATTCTATACCTTGCGTACTTATGGCGTGCCAGTCAGTACGCGCGAGCTGCTCGATCTCAATGCCGCATTAGATAAAGGGCTGATGATGCAGTCGCATCCTGAAGATCCAGCACTGACTACTTTTGCTAGCCGCGAAGATATGTATCGGCTGATTCGACTGTGCATGGTCAAAGATGAGCGCCATTTTGATAAGTTCGATCGGGCAATGGCAGATTATTTTGAAGGTGTCGATAGTCTCGATATGGATGAGCTATTAGCCAAGCTAACGGACGTGCCCAAAGAGTGGCTAGATTTAAAGCTCGATCCAAAGAATCTGACCGAAGAGCAAAGACGCCTACTGAAAAAGTACGGCTCGCTTGAAGAGCTGATGAAGGCGTTAGAGGAACGGTTAAAAGAGCAAAAAGAGCGTCATCAAGGTGGTAGTAAATGGGTAGGCACGGGCGGGACTTCGCCATTTGGTGCCTATGGTGATCATCCAGAAGGCGTACGTGTCGGCGGTGAGTCTCGCAAACGCAGTGCGGCAAAAGTCTGGGAGCAGCGAAAATATCGCAATCTCGATGACGACAATCAGCTCGGTACTCGTCAAATTCAGATGGCGCTACGCAATCTGCGTCAGTTTGCGCGGACTGGCAGTGCTGATGAGCTTGATATTCATGAGACGATTAAGCGTACGGCAAAAAAGGGTGTGCTCGATATACATATGCAAGCGGAGCGCCGTAACCGAGTCAAAGTGCTAATGTTGTTTGATGTGGGTGGCAGTATGGATATCCATGTTGAAGCGCTCGAAAAACTGTTTTCTGCGGCAAAAAATGAATTTAAAACCTTAGAGTTCTTTTATTTCCATAACTGCCTGTATGACTATGTGTGGAAGGACAACAATCGTCGTCATAGTGCGCCGATGCCAACGTTTGAGCTACTCAATAAATATGGCCGTGAGTATCGTGTTATCTTCGTCGGTGATGCATCGATGTCACCTTATGAGCTGATGACAGTAGGTGGCAGCGTAGAATATATGAATAATGAAGCGGGCATCGTATGGCTGAAGCGAGTACTGGAGCATTTTGATAAAGTAACTTGGCTCAATCCTGAAAACCCATCGTATTGGCAATATACACAGACCATCGTTGAGATTAAAAAGCTGTTCGAAAATAAGATGTATCCGATGACGCTACATGGTGTTGAAGAAATGACTCAATATATGGCACGGTAATTTTGATATTCAGCCTGATTGATAAAGCCTGTTAACACAGCTTAAACCCTTATAAAAACAGCCGTTATGACAACATAGCGGCTGTTTTTTTATCGATGCAAATAGGTTCTATAGTCATCCTATATTGGTATGCCTAGTAAAGTGTGTTAAAATTCATTTTAAATGAATGTTATAAATATTCTGTATTGGTCGGCTAATAATTTTGATGACTACTGTAAAAAGGTCTACTCATTATTGCCAGTTTAGACGGATTATTTTTAACATTTCAATTTATCAATGTAGTTAATGACTAAGAGAAACAACATGGCCTCACCAAAAACGTTAGAAATCGTCACCGCAACTGTTCCCGTACTCGAAGAGCATGGCGTTGCGATTACCACTGTGTTTTATAAAAATATGTTTAATGAGCATCCTGAGCTGTTAGATATTTTTAATGAGACCAATCAAAAATTGGGAAGACAGCAGACGGCACTAGCAATGACGGTATTGGCTGCTGCCAAGCACTTGGACAAGTTGGCTATGCTATTGCCACAAGTGACCCAGATTAGCCATAAGCATAGAGCCTTACAGATATTGCCTGAGCATTATCCTATCGTTGGTAAGCATCTAATTGGGGCGATAAAAGAAGTATTAGGTGAGGCGGCTACCGATGACATTATCGACGCTTGGACAGAAGCTTATGATGAAATTGCCTCAGTATTTATCCAAATTGAACATGGTATGTATGAAGAAGCAATGTGGCAGGGGTTTGCACTGTTTAAGGTCACTAAAAAAGAAGCAGTTGCTACGGATATCGCAGCCTTTACAGTAGTGCCAGTGAACGACAATGAAGATAGTAATCAAGATATTGACCTGAGCAAATTGACCTTAACCGCTGGTCAATACATCACGGTGAAAACAGACCCAAAAGACAGCGACCATATAGCCTTACGTCATTATTCTTTATACTCTGCCAGTACCGATACGGGCATTCAGTTTGCGGTTCGACGTGATAACCGTAATGAACATCATGGGTTGGTTTCTAACTATATGCATGATCAACTAGAAGTAGGTGATACGGTTTTATTATCGGCGCCAGCTGGTGACTTTGCGCTCAATCAAGATTTGATACAGCAAAATGATATTCCATTGGTGTTGATGAGTGCAGGAGTCGGGGTGACGCCTGTACTGTCTATGCTAGAGGCGCAAGTATTAGCCAATCCTAAACGTCCTATTATTTGGGTTTATGCATGTCAAAATATCGCTCATCATGCTTTTTCTGATCAAGTTAGTAAGTTACTCGAACAGGCTGAGAGTGTAGAAAAGCATATATTTTACTTTGAGTCTGGGCAGTTATTGGATGCCGCGTGGCTTGCTACCTTGCCTAATCCTGCCGATATCTATGTGTGCGGCTCGATGCCATTTATGGAGAGCATGATTGATGGGTTAGTAGCATTAGATCATGGTGTCGATAGCGTCCACTACGAACCATTTGGCCCTAAGATGAGCTTGGGTGGCTAGTTTTTAGCGATTGTTAGCCACTAATTATTACCAATAACAAAAAAAGCACTTGAATGACAACGTCATTTCAAGTGCTTTTTATTGAACGCAATATAAGAAGCAATAGGAGTTAGATATTAACATTGAAATATAGATGCGTATTACTCTTTATTTTCAACCAATCCAATCATCACGCCCATCTCTTTTTTATCCTGCTTATCGATACTAGGCGCATACAATGCTGAGGCAATACCACCGTCTAAAAACAGCGCGTTTGAACAACCTAACTCATTCTTAAATAGTTCTGCAAACTGATAAAAGGTTACAGGCTCATAGCTATTAACGAGCTGTATACTGCCATCACGGCAAACGCCTGCACCATTACGCAGTTTGATTGAGCTGCTATTGGGGTTGAACTGTGGGTGTATCTCGTCATTGATGACCAGCATAGGGCCCGATTGCGTCGCATACCAAGGCTGCACATCACCATTGTTTAGCTGCTCATTTAACGCATTACTTTCGGTGATTTGCACGTTGCCAGCTTGGTCCCACCACATAACCCCATTAGGTAATAGATGAAAATTACCGCCACCTTCTTTTGTATTTAGCGATTTGAGTTCTTTGCCTTCGATGACGGTATAGCCAATCGGCGCATAGTTTTCATTATACATGCCTGCATTCATCGCAAATTTGAGGGTCTCATGATTCGGTAATGTGGCCAATAACGCATCAAAGGTCAGCAGAGGCTCATTGTTATCAGAGGATTGCCAAAACAGTTGTAATGAATAACGCTCGCTCGCTAACGCGGTAGCATCGACACGGCAAACACTATAAGCAAAGGGCGTGTCTTTAGTCTGACATGACCAGCTATCGGTATCGCTACTAGTCGCATTGGTATTTGTCTGCTGGCAGGCGCTCAGGCCTAGCGCAAGTACCATCGTTGATAAGAATAAGTTAAAAATAGAACTTGGCATCAATCACGCGTCTTTTAATGTGTAAATTATTTGAGTTTGGTTACTATCTACCGCTTAATTACTCCTTCATCACTACTTTTTAAATACAACGATTTAGGCACTGATTCAGTCATTAGTAGGCGGAAAGTCACGGATTGTATTGTTCACATTACCAATTAATCGTCCACCATCGGTGAGATTGGTCAAGTGCTCAGAATTATACCCAGCGCTGTGTTCTGTTGGCGCGCCAGTTTCCTTGCCCTTATCACGCGAGTCTTTGTTATAAGCAATGAGTGCGTCATTATTGGCTAAGAAGCTATCAGGGTTTGCCATGACCCACATCTGGTTAAATACATCGGCACGGGCACTATGATCGAGCAATGCGCCTTTATCAGTAAAGTAGAAGAATTTGGATAACAGCTTAATCTGCCCATCGTCTAAGCGGCGTGCAATATGATACGGCTGTAATTGGCTAGGATGCTGTAAACCAACCGCACCTACGATACTGGCAAGCGATTTTAGCGTGTTTTTATGGAAACTTGCAACACGCTCAGCTTTACTAGGGACGTCGAGCGCCTTTTGACGATATGGATCTTGGGTAGCTACACCCGTTGGGCAAGTGTTGGTATGACAAGAGCGCGACTGAATGCAGCCAACCGCAAACATAAAGCCACGTGCTGAGTTACACCAATCGGCACCTAGCGCAATCATGCGCGCAATATCAAAGCCTGATACGATCTTGCCACTGACGCCAAGCTTAATTTTGTCACGAATACCTGCACCGACTAAGGTATTATGTACGAGCAAAAACCCTTCAACCATTGGCATGCCGACATTGTCCATAAACTCGACAGGCGCTGCACCTGTGCCGCCTTCTGCACCATCAATAACGATAAAATCAGGATAGTTATCCGTCTCTATCATCGCTTTGACAATCGCCATAAACTGCCATGGCTGACCAATACATAGCTTGAAGCCAACTGGCTTGCCACCAGATAACTCACGCAGCTGCTGCCAAAAGGCGACTAACTCGCGCGGGGTGCTAAATGCGGTATGCGAAGAAGGCGAGATACAGTCTTGACCCGTAGGTACTTGACGTGTGTCTGCAATCTCTTGCGTAATTTTGCTAGAGGGTAGGACGCCACCTTTACCAGGCTTGGCACCTTGTGAAAGCTTGATTTCAATCATTTTAACTTGCGGATCGACAGCTTTTTCAGCAAAAGACTGTGGATCAAAGTTACCATCATTATCACGGCAACCAAAGTAGCCTGTACCCAATTCCCAAATCAAATCACCACCGAACTTACGATGATAAGGGCTGATCGCGCCTTCGCCCGTGTCATGAGTAAATCCGCCGAGTTTTGCGCCTTGATTGAGTGCCATGATAGCGTTCGCGGACAGACTGCCAAAGCTCATCGCAGAGATATTGAATACCGACATATCGTGTGGCTGCTGACAACGCTCACCGCCTACCATAATACGAAAGTCTTTGTTCTCTAACGGTGCACTGATGGTGGATTGCAAAAACCATTCTTTACCATGAGTATATAAATTATCTAGCGTACCAAAGGCATTGGTGTCACTGACGTTCTTAGCACGTTGATAGACTAGCGCACGCTGCTGGCGTGAAAACGGCACTTGTTCTTTATCGTCCTCAAGCAAGTACTGGCGAATCTCAGGGCGAAAGTCCTCCAATACATAGCGGATATGTCCAGCGACAGGGTAGTTGCTCAATATCGCGTGCTTCGACTGAATCAAATCATAGATACCAAGTGCCACAGCCAAACCACCGATCACAATCAGCCACCAACTTACCAATAATAAGCCCGCTAACAGAATTAAAATCGCCGCGCCAAACGTGCTATAGCGAAGTAATAATCCGATAAAGTACGGCGAACTGGTTTTGGGTTCAGGGTTTAGATTGGTACGAGATTCAGGCATAGCGAGGCTCAATAGTAATGATTGATATAGATAAGATGCTTACATTGGTCGCGTACATCATACACGCATGACGTCATTACGTCGGTATCAATGGGTAACAGGGTTATAGATGGTGTTTTCGTTTATCCAGCCTAAACCTTGATTTTATTCGTTTTAATATGCTCTATGTACCACCACCAATCCGCTCCGCTAACGCCTGTAATTTTGGCACGATCATCGCAGCATACTCATCCGCTTCCCAATTAGCACTTGGCACACTGGCATTCAGCGAATACGCGTATTGTCCTGTTGCAACATCATAGACCCCGACCGCGACTGCCAGTATATCAGTAGAAAATTCCCCATCAGACACGGTATAGCCATACTTTTCATAATGCTCTACCGCGCTGGCTAGGGCGGTTTGCGCATCGTTATATTCTTCAACAGGTAAATTCTCTTGGAGATTGCCAATGATGACCGCCTGTCTCGCTTGCGTACTTGCCGCATAAAAAGCGCGTCCGATAGCAGTGCGTGCAACAGGTACGGCGGAGCCAACCTGTAAGTTGACCGATAGACGAGCAGGACTACGGCAGCAGGCGTGATAGCGCATTTCTCCTTCGACTTCGGTCGCCAAATTCACTGATACTTCATTTTCACTAGCGAACTGACGTAATAGTGGTTCAGCCGCTGCCACCATATCATGGCGACTCCATGCGGTCGCACTGAGACGTACCGCACTACTGCCCAATTGATACTGTCCATGCTCAGTGACACGTAAAAAACCAAGCGTGGTCAAAGTATGGATAAGGCGAGTAATGGTTGCTTTTGGCAGATCGGTCATCTGACATAGCTGCTGATGGGTGAGCCGCTCATGATGCTCAAACGCTGCCAGTATGATCAGTCCCCGTCCCAATGCTGTCACAAACTGTCGGTCATTCTCTTCCTTATTTTGACTCATTGTTGCATGCAGACGTTCGAGTAGTGGAGTAGATGTTGATAAGGGTTTTGTCATTTTATACTCATATTTTTTTGATAAAGGTTTACAGCGCAGCGAAAGTTTGGTTAAATGGTTTTAAATTATGAAACTAAGTTTCGCACAGCGGAATAACGAAGTCAATGACTTGTTAAGCCAAATGTTGTATCAATCACTATTCATCAGTCAGGATGACTGATACCAAGGAGATCCACATGGCAACATCTACTAGCCCACGCTTTGATTGGGAAGATCCTTTTTTACTACGTGATCAGCTCACTGAAGAAGAGCGTATGGTCACCGACAGCGCGCGTCAGTTTTTTCAAAAAGAGCTGATGCCTGGCATTATCGAGGCCAATCGCAATGAGAATTTTGACCGTAATATCATGCGTCAAATGGGTGAAATGGGTCTGCTTGGTGTCACGATTGAAGGCTATGGCTGTGCTGGCTTATCGAGTGTTGCTTACGGTCTGATTGCCAAGGAAGTGGAAGCCGTTGATTCGGGCTACCGTTCAGCGATGAGCGTGCAGTCAAGCTTGGTTATGCATCCTATTTGGGCGTATGGCACAGAAGAGCAAAGAAAAAAGTATTTGCCAAAGCTTGCCACAGGTGAGTATGTCGGCTGCTTCGGTCTGACTGAGCCAGATTCGGGGTCTGATCCTTCGTCGATGTCGACTCGTGCACGCGCTGTGGATGGCGGTTATGAGCTGACGGGTAATAAAATGTGGATTACCAACAGTCCTATCGCTGACGTGTTTGTCGTGTGGGCAAAAGACGATGCTGGCGAGATTCGCGGTTTTGTTTTAGACAAAGGTATGAAAGGATTATCTGCGCCGAAAATCGAAGGCAAGTTCTCATTACGTGCATCAGTCACGGGTGAGATTGTCATGGACAAAGTATTCGTCCCTGAAGCCAATGCTTTCCCAGATATCCGTGGTCTAAAAGGGCCATTTGGCTGCTTGAACAAAGCCCGCTATGGTATCGCTTGGGGTTCGATGGGTGCGGCAGAATTCTGTTGGAAAGCCGCTCGTCAGTACACGCTCGATCGTAAGCAGTTTGGTCGTCCGCTAGCCGCAACGCAGCTGGTACAGTTGAAGCTGGCCAATATGCAGACAGAAATCACCTTAGGTCTACAAGCAGCGCTACGTGTCGGTCGTTTGATGGATGAAGACAACGCAGCGCCTGAAATGATTTCACTTATTAAGCGTAATAACTGCGGCAAGGCGCTTGATATCGCTCGCATCGCTCGTGACATGCATGGCGGTAACGGTATCTCTGATGAGTTCCATATCATCCGTCACGTGATGAACTTGGAAGCCGTCAATACTTACGAGGGTACACATGATATTCATGCGCTTATCCTAGGCCGTGCACAGACAGGCATTCAAGCGTTCTTTTAAGAATTTTTAGCTAATAATTTTTGGTACAACTGTATTTTACGACGTACGTTACTGCTTGGCTTTTTATCAAAAGAGCATTAACAGTAGCGTACGTTTTTCAGTTGTTCTTCATGATTTAGCGGTTAAATAGCTAAATCATGAAGAACAATTTTATGATATAGAAAATATGCGACAGAGTAAGGAAATCTCATGACAGATATGATTGATATGGCTAATATACCAAAGGGCGCATTGCATGGTATTAAAGTGCTTGATTTGTCGAGAGTGCTGGCTGGTCCTTCTTGTACTCAAGTACTTGCTGATCTTGGTGCCGAAGTTATTAAGGTTGAGCGTCCACATATCGGTGATGAAACGCGTCATTGGGCACCGCCAACATTCAGCGATGACACCTCCGCTTATTACGCTACTATTAACCGCAATAAAAAATCGCTGACGGTTGATATCACTACACCGACAGGGCAGACAATCATTAAGCAGCTAATCGCTGACAGTGATATTTTGGTTGAGAACTTCAAAGTCGGTGGTCTGAAAAAATACGGCTTGGATTATGACAGCTTAAAACAAGACAATCCGCGGCTGATTTATGCGTCATTGACAGGTTTTGGGCAGACAGGACCAGATGCAAAGCGTCCCGGCTATGATTATATTATTCAAGGATTGTCAGGTCTGATGAGTATCACGGGCCCTAGTAATGGTGAACCTCACAAAGTTGGCGTGGCAGTGGTTGATTTGTTTGCAGGTTTGCAGCTGACGATTGGTATTCAGGCGGCACTATTGGCGCGTCAAAATACGGGTGTTGGACAACACGTCGATGTGGCGTTGCTCGACAGTGCGCTAGCCATGCTGGCTAATGTCGGTATGAATCATTTGGCCTCAGATAAGATACCACCAAGACTGGGCAATCAGCATCCTAATATTGTGCCGTATCAAGTATTTGCGGGTGAGGGCGAGCAGCACTTTATTTTAGCCTGTGGTAACGACAGTCAATTTGCCAAACTGTGTGAGGTGCTTGCAGTTGATTGGCATACCGATGAGCGCTTTGCGACCAATCCACAACGCGTTGCCAACCGCGAACTGCTGTGCGGTGAGCTGACTAAACATTTTGCTAATCAGCCACGCGCCTATTGGCTAGAAGTGCTAGATCAGGCAGGTATTCCATGCGGCGCGATTCATAACGTGGCTGAAGCCTTGGCCATGCCGCAAGCGCAAGCAAGGAATATGATCGTTAATTTCACTGAGCAAGGCAGTCCGGTAAGAGCACTCGGCAATCCTATCAAATTATCCGCATCGCCGGTCACTTATCGTACGCCACCACCGCAGTTAAGCGAACATACTGATAGTACGCTTGCTAAACTGGGCTATGACAGCGAGATGATCGCAAAGCTAAAAGCCGATGGAATTGTTTAAAGTAGCGTCGGCAGCCGTATATTTACAGCGATAGAGACTAAACACACAAGCTAGAAAATGGAACTTCTTAAAAAAAACAATGTTAAATAAAGCAGTATCCCAATCAATAATGTAAAACCAAGTAGTGTCAAACAAGGAATGTTGAGCATGAAAATATACAGCCATGAAAATCTAAGTCTGCATAGACCGTTACCTTATTTTTCTTATGGGAAAATGCACGAACCGTTAGAAATACCAGAGCGTATGGTTGAGCTGTTGAAAGCGCCAGTGGCTTTGGGTCTAGAAGTCACTACTGCTACCGATGTTGGCATCGCACCAATATTGGCGGTTCATGACTTTGGTTATGTTGAGTTTCTCAAACATGGCTATGATGAGTGGATGGCGGTTGAGGAAGATCTGGGTGCGCAGGTGCAAACGGGTATTTTTGTGCCATATGACAATCCTGGTATTGGCATCATGGCAAAAGCAGCGAAGTATCAAGCGGATGACAGTGCGCCCATTAGTGAGCATTCTTGGACGTCTATCTATTGGTCGGCGCAAACGGCACTTAACGCAGCCGAAGCACTGCTAAATAATAAGGCAACAGACACCGAGCGTGCTCAGAGTAAGACGCAGCTTTGCTTTTCACGGCCGCCTGGTCATCACGCACGTAAGAGTGCCGCAGGTGGATTTTGTTACCTTAATAATGCTGCCATCATCGCCGAATATTTACGCCAAAAGTATAAAAAAATCGCCATTATCGACACCGACATGCATCACGGACAAGGTATTCAGGAGATGTTCTACGACCGCAAAGACGTGCTTTATACTTCAGTACATGGTGACCCCGTTAATTTTTATCCAGCAGTGACAGGGCATGCGTTTGAAAAAGGTATAGGCGAGGGCGAAGGTTACAACATCAATTTCCCGATGCCGCATGGTACTGATGAAGCAGGGTTCTTTGATTATATTGATAAATCTATTCAGGCGGTGACGTTATTTGATCCTGATGTGATAGTTCATGTATTGGGTTTTGACGTCTACGAAAACGATCCAGAAGCGAGATGTGCCGTGAGTACGGAAGGGTTTAAGATATTGGCGAAAAAGATGAAAGTGCTAAATAAGCCATTGATCGTCTTAGTCGAGGGTGGCTATTATATTCAAAAGCTCAATGATAATCTGCAAGCATTCCTATTAGGACTGATGGACGAGAACAGCAATAGCGGCAGTAATATTTAAATCAAATTAAAAGTAATAAAATAGGTCGCAGAGTTTAGGAGCAAACACTGCGACCTATTCTCTACAAACTTCTATCATTTATCAATTCGCAGTAAAACCTAAATGCTGCTCGATTTGCTCGGCCAATTCAATCAATACCGCACTGACCTCAGCCCGTTTAGACTCATACTCTCCTTGCAAAAAACTCACGGCCATACCAGCAACCGCATTGCCTGACGCATTACGAATATAAGTGCCCAAGCAGTACATCCCATCCCGTAGTTGACCGTCATCGAGCGATACTCGACTCTCCTGTATCGCCGCAAGCTCAGTTGCCAAATCGGTAAAATTCTTGACCCCATGCTGGGTCATCGGCGTTGGAAACGTATCTTTATACAATGATTTGATGCTGTCCGTCGACAACGTGGATAGCATGGCTTTGCCTGTCGCAGAAAATACGGCAGGTACACGAACGCCTGCACGAAAAGTAAAGCCAAGCGGTGCAGGCGACTCATGACAAGCCAAAAATACCACTTCGCCCAAATCAAGCTTTGACAAGGTAACCGTGTGCTGAAGAAGTACCGGATACTGCACAATCAAATCTTTAAACAACTGCACCACGCCTTGCTGCTGCTCGTACTTGCCTGCCCAATACATCAAATATGAACCCAAATAAAAACGGCTTTCAGGGTCTTTATAAATGACATGTTTGCCAAGTAAGCTTTGTAAAATATTATGAGTGGAACTACGAGGCAGCCCAAGCTCTTTTGCGATATGAGCCGCTGTCAGAGGCTGTGAGCTATCGGTAATCAAGTCCAAAATCTGAAACGTTTTGTCTAGCGCAGGCACGGCAGTCGAGCACATAAGTAACCTATAAAAGTAAATAAAATGAAATAAAAGAAAGAAGTACAAGATAATTTTTAAAATAATGAGATTAAGGGTTGCAAATCGCGTCATATCGTTCTTATAATGACGTCTCGTATATAGAATACGTGTTCAGTATATTGAACAAATAATGAATTATCAATAATTATTTACGACTTACCATTGTATCCATTCTTATAAATACACCCTACATGACAAGGAGCGTCAACATGTCACACGCGCTGCAGTTATCAAATCCTGATCTACTCAAACAATCTTGCTTCATCAAAGACGGCTGGCATGCTGCTAGTGATGAAGCTGTACTTGATGTCAACAATCCTTTTAATGGCGATCTCATTGGTACTGTACCAAGCCTCACCACAGAAGATGTCAACGAAGCCGTTGCTTATGCTCATGATGTCCAAGCAGACTGGGCAGCAAAAACAGCCAAAGAGCGTGCAGAGTTATTGCAAAAATGGGCTGATCTAATCGATGCCAATAAAGAAGATTTGGCCATCATTATGACTGCTGAGCAAGGTAAGCCGCTGACTGAGTCACGTGGTGAAGTGGGTTATGCCAACAGTTTTATCCGTTGGTTTGCCGAAGAAGGCAAACGCGTCTATGGTGATGTGATTCCTGCCAATAGCACACAGCTACGTCATGTCATTCTCAAGCAGCCAGTCGGTGTTTGTGCCGCTATCACGCCTTGGAATTTTCCAGCTGCGATGATCACGCGCAAAGTTGCTCCTGCACTAGCGGCAGGCTGTACGATTATCGTCAAACCTGCTACTGAAACACCGTATTCGGCATTGGCACTTGGCGTGTTGGCAGAGCAAGCGGGTATTCCAGCTGGCGTCATTCAGGTCGTAACTGGTAAGTCTTCTGTCATCGGCGACATCCTAACGGGTGATGCACGCATTCATAAACTGTCATTTACAGGTTCTACAGAAGTAGGTCGTACGCTGATAGCACAATGCGCGCCGACTATTAAGAAGTTATCGCTAGAGTTGGGTGGTAATGCGCCATTTATCGTCTTTGATGATGCCGATCTAGAGAAAGCCGCTGCCGGTTTAATCGCTTCTAAATATCGTAATGCTGGTCAGACTTGTGTCTGCGCCAACCGAGTATACGTTCAAGACAGCATTAAAGATAAATTCTTAGATGTCTTTGTCAAAAAAGTCGCTGAGTTAAAAGTAGGTAATGGCTTAGAAGAAGGCGTAGATATCGGTCCTCTTATCAACAAAAAAGCGTTAGATAAAGTCCAAGCCTTGCTAAAAGACGCGCTAGATAAAGGCGCAAAACTGGTCACTGGTGGTAGTGTCAATGACGCCTCAGAACTGACTTATAACCCAACGGTTATCACAGATATTAGTAGCGATATGGACATCGCTTCTGAAGAAATCTTTGGACCAATTGCAACCATCTTTACCTTTAAAGATGAAGCGGAAGTTATCCGTGCTGCTAACGATACGATTTATGGCTTGGCCGCTTATTTCTATAGTAGCGACTATGCCCGCTCATGGCGCGTTACTGAAGGGTTAGAGTACGGCATCATCGGCCATAATACTGGTTTAATTTCTACCGAAGTTGCCCCATTTGGCGGCGTGAAGCAGTCTGGCTTTGGCCGTGAAGGTTCAAAATATGGTATCGAAGACTATATCACGACCAAATACTGGTGCTCTGATATCACCTAATAGCCATAACCTAATGATTTGGCTTAATGGTTAGCACAGTAACAATTAAAAAAGAAAAAACTAGCGTAAATTTTTAGATATCTGTGGTGTGTTGGGCCAAACAAGCACCATTTGATATCTAATGAGTACAAAGACAGACATCAAATAAACCGCCATTCACTAGATGGCACTTATGTTACGAACAAAGAAAAGGACGTTCCCATGACTACCAATCAATCATTACTTGAGCGCCGCAAAGCTGTTTTACCAACAGGACTTGGGGTTGCCTTTCCTATCTTTGCAGAAAAAGCAAAGAACTCAGAAATCTGGGACATTGAAGGCAAGCGTTATATCGACTTTGTCGGTGGTATCTCAGTATTGAACACGGGTCACAGCCATCCAAAAATTACCCAACGTGTCCATGAGCAGCTAGACAAATTTACGCACACTGCGGCGCAAATGATTAACTACGAATGCTATGTGGACTTGGCTGAAAAGCTATGCGAAAAAGCGCCTATCAGCGGCGATACTAAAGCATTCTTTTTGACCACTGGCGCAGAAGCCGTTGAAAACTGCATCAAGATTGCTCGTGCTAAAACCCGTCGTCCAGGCGTGATTTCTTTTGTTGGTGGCTGGCATGGTCGTACCATGATGTGTATGAGCCTGACAGGCAAAGTATTGCCATACAAAAAGAACTTTGGCCCTATGCCAGGACCTGTATTCCATGCGTTGTTCCCTGCAGAAGAGTTGAACGTAACAGAAGCGCAAGCGCTACATAGCCTTGACATGATTTTCCAAGCAGATATCGATCCTAGTGAAGTGGCTGCAATGATTATCGAGCCAGTCCAAGGCGAGGGTGGTTTCCATCAGGTAACGCCGTCATTTGCTAAAGCATTGCGTGAGATTTGTGATGAGCATGGCATTGTGCTTATTTTTGACGAAGTACAGTGTGGTTTCGCCAGAACTGGTACGTTGTTTGCTACTGAACAGCTAGGCGTTGAGCCTGATCTAATGACTGCTGCCAAGAGTTTGGCTGGTGGCTATCCTATCTCTGCGGTCATTGGCCGTGCTGACATTATGGATGCGCCGCAAGTAGGCGGCTTGGGCGGTACTTACTCTGGTAACCCACTTGCTTGTGTGGCGGCGCTTGCTGTTATGGAAGTGATCGAAGAAGAAAACTTACTTGAGCGTAGTATCGAGATTGGCGATACCATTGCTTCATTCTTAAAAGGCTTGAACCTTAGCAGTATCGGTCATATCCGTCATAAGGGCGCTATGCTAGCGTTTGAATTGATTGATAGCGAAGGCAAACCTGATGCAGCCGCCGCAGCCAATCTAAAAGCAAAATCATTTGAGCAAGGCTTGCTACTAGCGTCTTGTGGTATGTATGGCAATGCCATTCGTGTGATGGTGCCATTGACGGTTGAAGATGAAGTGCTACAAGAAGGCCTTGATATCATCAAAGGTATTCTAACGGCATAAGCAATACTGAGTGTTATTTACTTTAGCGATGGAGCGCTTTTAACCAAGTACAGCTAGTTCAAGTACCGATATTGGTTAAAAGATTGTATGAAAGATAACGGCAAGGTTGCCCTCATGACACTCGCTTTGAGTGAGTTTTTCAACGGCGCCTTGCAAGTCAAGACGCCGTTTTTGTATTTGTTGTTTGAATACTATACCGACGGCAAATACAAGTTTTTCGGCGACTCGACAGACACAACAAACATGATGGGTATGATTCCATGAAACAAAAATAGTGTAACTGTAACAGGTTGACACGGATGACACACAGACAAGGAGTAAGTTATGTCTGAACTAAAGAAATCGTTAGGAACGCTGGATATTATTGCATTAGCATTTGGTGCAATGGTTGGTTGGGGCTGGGTAGTGTTGGCAGGTGGTTGGATTTTATCTGCGGGTACGTGGGGCGCGATGTTGGCGTTCTTGATAGGCGGGCTAGCAGTGATACTGATCGGCGTGACTTATGCTGAGCTTGCTGCCTCTATGCCGATTACTGGTGGCGAGCATACCTATACGCATCGAGCGCTAGGGGTTAATGTCTCCTTTATTTGCTCGTGGAGTATTTTATTCGGTTACTTCTCAGTCGTCGCGTTCGAGGCGGTTGCCTTACCGACAGTCGTAGAATATTTCATTCCTAATTATAACCAAGGGTATCTTTGGACCATTGCTGGGTGGGATGTGTATGCCACTTGGGTGGGCGTCGGAATGCTGGGATCTGTCATCGTCACTTGGCTGAATATACGCGGCATGGAAGTCAGTGCTTGGTTCCAAAAAACGGCCGTATTGGGCATTTTATTCGTTGGTACGTTATTGTTCATCGGTGCGGTCTTGTTCAATCCCGAAACCTCAAACTCGATACAAGCGCCAGCATTCATTGGTGGGGTTGGCGGTATCATGGCAGTGATTGTCATGGTGCCTTTTATGTTTGTCGGTTTTGATGTCATTCCACAAGCGGCAGAAGAGATTGATTTAACTCGGCCCAATATTGGCAAGTTTTTGATTGTCTCTATTGTGGTTGCCGTGCTGTGGTATGTGGGTATCGCTTGGAGCGTCGGCACGACTTTGCCACTTGTCCAAGCAGAGAACTCAACCCTCGCTACTGCTGATGCGATGACCAATGCGTGGCAAGGTAAGTGGGCAGGTATCTTACTGGTTATCGGTGGTGTGCTGGGTATTTTATCAAGCTGGAATGCATTTCTTATCGGTGGTAGTCGCCTGTTGTACGCGATGTCAAAAGCACATATGTTGCCAGCGTTTTTGGGCAAATTGCATCCAAAATACAATACGCCATCAAATGCTATCTTATTGATTGGTGGTTTGGCGACGTTAGCACCATTATTTGGTCGTAAAATGCTGGTTTGGATCGTAGATGCAGGTGGTTTTGGTATCGTCATTGCTTATACCTGTGTGGCGATATCATTCTTAGTATTACGCTATCGTGAGCCTGATATGGTACGTCCATTCAAAATACCCGCAGGTAAACTGGTCGGTATGGTCACGATTGCGCTCAGCATTGGTATGTTGATGCTGTATATGCCAGGTATGCCATCGGCACTGACACCAATCGAGTGGTGGATTTTCTTTGGCTGGACTGTCTTGGGCATCGTGTTGTATGGCTATGCGAGAGTGAAATATCCGGGTATTAGTGAGGCAATCATGGCAGAAGAGCTGCGTGAATTAAAAATCGTCAATCAGTTGTGGTTAAAAGACAATCCTCCCAAACGTTAAGCTTGTCGAGCAGAACTTTTAGCCAAATCATCCTTCAAAAAAAGGCCTAACATTCAATGTTAGGCCTTTTGCTATTCTAGAAACCACGCTATTGATTAAGACTTATCACGAATAAGCTTATAGTTTAAGAACTCAGTGATACCAAGCGTACCAAGCTCGCGACCAAATCCTGAACGTTTGACGCCGCCAAACGGTGTGTTTGCTTCCGTACCAGAAGGTGCGTTGATAGTGACCATGCCCACTTCTAATTTATCAGCAATATCAGCAGCTAGGGCAGCATCTTGCGTTTGGATAGAAGCACCAAGACCAAAAGGCACATCATTAGCAATCTTGATAGCGTGATCGACATCACGAGCCTTGTAGACGACAGCGACAGGACCAAACAACTCTTCACGGTAGACATCCATTGATTCAGTCACATCTGTCAGTACTGCAGGCTTAAACCAAGCGCCAGGCTTGTCTTTGTCCATGCCGCCCTCTACCAATACCGTTGCCCCTGCTTGGATAGCGCTGTCTAGCTGCGCTTGCAAGTTGACCGCAGCGGCTTTTGATGACATTGGGCCAATAAACGTATCTTCTTTAAGCGGGTCGGCCAAAGTCATGTTGCTGACCGCATTGGTAAAACCTTCAACGAACTTGTCATAGACGGATTCGATGACGATCAAACGCTTAGCAGCGTTACAGGCTTGTCCAGTATTACCAAAGCGACCAGAGATAGCGCCTTGTATCGCTTGCTCGATATCGGCATCGGCTGCAACGATAAAGGCATCTGAACCGCCCAATTCTAAAACGACTTTTTTGAGTGCGCCGCCAGCTTCTTTTGCAACGGCTTGTCCAGCGCGCTCAGAGCCAGTGAGTGAGATACCTTGTACACGCTTGTCATGAATAATAGTCGCTGCCTGCTCGTTGGTGGCAAAGATATTGTTATAAACACCTTCAGGTACGCCGACCTCTTTGAACATATCAGCGATAACTTCTGCAGTCTTAGGGCATTGAGGCGCGTGCTTTAAGATAATAGTATTACCTGCCATAAAGTTTGGCGCGACAAAACGTGCCACTTGATAATGTGGATAGTTCCACGGCATGATACCGAGTAGAACGCCAACAGGGTGTTTTTCTACCGATGCTGATCCTGAATCAACTTCAATGGTACTGGTTGCCAGTAGCTGCTCAGCGTTATCTGCATAGTAGCGATAGATATCAGCGACCAGACCGATTTCACCCTTGGCTTGGGCAACAGGTTTGCCCATCTCATTTGCAACGATACGTGATAGCTCGTCTTGACGCTCAAGATAGATATCAGCGATTTTATGCAGTAATGCACTGCGCTCATTTAATGGCACTTTACGCCAGTCTTGATAAGCGGTATCTGCTTGCTCAATGACTTGTTGGATATCTTGTTCAGTGGCGGTAGGGTAAGTGGCTTCTAGTTCGCCAGTGGCTGGATTGTTGATTTGATAATCGCTCATACTTTTTCCTTATTTTTAGCGTGTTTTTGGGTTTAAAATCCATTTTTGGGTTTATGCTTATACTTTCAGTTGCTAATAAGTGCGATTTATTATGGTTCATTCTATGCCAAGCGGCGTGTTTTAGAGTGACGCTTTGGTTACAGGTTGTTGCTGGGTAATACAATGAATATTACCGCCGCCATAGACAATCTCTTTTGTGCGTACTCCCACTACTTGATGCTGCGGCAAGATTTTTTCAAGCTGCTCGATGGCGAGTGCATCATTTATATCATCATATTGCGGTACGATGACCGCGTCATTACAAATCAAAAAATTGGCATAGGAGGCGATACAAACATCACCCGTTAGGCGAGGTTTGGCATCATGAGATTGATGAGTGTTTACAGTGGTTGATTGTCTTCAGTTGTTTCTGTCGTATCTATATTATCCGTTGTCTTCGATTTTTCTTTGGTTAGCTTTATTTTTGGATTTTTAGCAACAGGTTCGACATTTTTTACAGCGACATTCAGGGCGGGTTTAGACGCTTTTTTCAGACTGCGTTTGATGCGTCGAACTGCGATAGCATCTGCTTCTGCTTGTTCTTCGGCAAGCGCCGCATCATGTAAGCTTTGATACACTGCAAGCGTCTTTTCAATCATTTCACGCATGGTGAATTTGTTGGTCATTTCAGGGCGCGTCACACTCTCTAGCTGATTTCTAACCGCTTTACAAAGCGCATTGGCATTGTACTTTTTTACCAATCCTTGCGGGTAGAGCGGTTGTAAAATCTCGCTAAAGGCAGCTTGATCCCAGCCAATGACTGGCGTACCTAGATGTATGGCTTGTAGGGCATTGATACCGATTGACTCGGGCTCATTGGCAAGTGCCATAACAATATTGGCCGCCGATAGCCATTCTCGCATATCATTACGCTTACTACCCACATAGGTAATGCGCTCCGCCAGTCCCAAGCTGTTGGTACGTTGGCGAAAGTCTTCATGAGCGACATCGCCGTCTTTATAGTCTTCATCCATAATAATGACGTGAATATTTGGGAATTGCTCTTGCAGGTTACCCAAGATATCTATTAGCCACTCTTGCCCGTACTCATTACCGATGACGGTTGGGAATACGAGCCATTTTTTGTGCTCAAGCTCAGGGTACTCGGCAAAGGTATGACGTAACCAATAGACCGACGGATTATGACGATAAGGGTAGCGCCGAGTATCGATACCACGATAGATACGCGTGATGACCTTAGGATCTACGTCTTCGATGCGCAGTCCTTTTTTTAAGTATTGAGTGACACTATCAGATACGGTGATTATCGTATCAACATTGAGTAGAGCCTGAGAGTACTTATTGATTGGATAAAAACCATACATGGTCGAGACCAGTTTGGGAAAACGCCTGACGCGTGCGCGGCGCAGTGCCAAATGTAATATCCATGCAGGGGTACGCGAGTGCACATGAATGACATCGGGTTCGTACTTTTCTATCAAATGCCGCAGTGCAGACACTTGCAATAGCGATAGCCAAGACTTTTTATTCACATGTAGCTGATGGTAAATATTGCCATCACGTTTGAGACGTCTAACTAAGTCATTGTCTTCATCGGCACTGGAGACAATGATAGAGGTATGCTCATTTTTGACCAATGCCCGCCCAAGATGAAAAATGCCGCGCTCGGATTCATCATGCTTTAGAGACGACAGTAAGCGCATAACTTTCATAATAGCGTTGGTCACCAGTTAGTAATATCAATTTGCTATTGTCAGTTAAAAGCGATTAAAACTCAACCATCAA
This sequence comes from Psychrobacter sp. 4Dc, assembly GCF_002836715.1. Lineage (GTDB taxonomy): Bacteria > Pseudomonadota > Gammaproteobacteria > Pseudomonadales > Moraxellaceae > Psychrobacter. The sequence continues at coordinate 2,456 of NZ_PJAT01000006.1, read as the reverse complement.
GATAAAAAGATGAGGTCAGATAGGGGGTTTTTAGACTATATAAGCGTAAGACGTGGATTAATAAACACCAAAAGCTATTAGCGTCGTTTTTGTAGATGCTCAGCATTGGGCAGTACTTGTTTTTCACTCAAGTATTTCCAGTAGCGCTGCGGGAGATATTGTTTATGCAGCTTAGGATTTTTGCGCTCTTTGATATTAACGTTGGTAAAGTAACCTTGCCAGAACTTTTGATAGCGTTGCTCATCAGGACTATGGATGCTGGCAGGATTGCGTAGTACCGCATCATCGAGATCAGTAATGGTTTGCAGCTTTGCTGGACGTGATGGCGTGCTATTACTTTTATCATAATAGATACCGTAGCCCCGAGTCAGATCATAGATTGCCCAATGTTGATCCTGATAACGCTGCCGAAAGTGCTCTCCGATGAGTGGCAGTACATTAAAATCAGGATCTACACGTGCAAAATAAATATCATCAGTTGTATGCTCAAAACGTACAAATGCTTCCATACGGTGTTTTTCACGGCCGACCGATTTGACCGTTTGCACCAGCTCAAGCACGTCCAAATTACCCAAATCATGCATGATCTGACGACTAGGGTAATCAATGGCGTATTTGACCACGCGAAACAATGTCGTACCGATATCTTCTTTCTCTGATAAAAAACCCCACAAGATATTTCGCATGCCTGAGCGACCCAATAAGATATTTAATTTGACCAACACGCGCTCGGCTTTATCCTCATCAGTTGCTACGCTAGTCGCCTGAGCGATGAGTGAGGGCACATAGCAATCTTGCGCGGTTAGTTTGAGTGACATATCATTTTGCAGACGATTGGCATAGACATAAAACACAGCACTCAGCCACCCTTCAAAGCTAGGCTCATACAGTACAATGTTAGGCGTCAATTGACCGACAGCGTAAGAGTCATTTTGCATAAGTGCTGACATGTTTTATCCTACATTTCTATCATAAATACAGTAGCGAGATAGCAGGTTTTTTAACACGTGCTATCTAGAGCCATTTTAAAATAAAGCCAACTGCCCAGTACGTTGATCGTTAAACTTGGTCTGCGTTTGAGCCAATACATACTGTCGAAAATTATCGCGCGTTAAATGAGCAAGGTGCTCGTTTTTGCCAGTGGTCGCGATGAAGTATTTAGCACGGTTGACCGCAGCACCCATCTTTTTTAGATGGTATAGCGTCAATTGATTGAACTTACGTGCTTTGACGATTTTCTTGGCAGTCTTTGTACCGATACCTGGGATACGCACAATCATCTCATATGTCGCTGTCTGAATATTGACTGGGAAATGCTCGCGATGGCGTATTGCCCAAGAAAGCTTAGGGTCGCAGTCCAAATCTAAAAATGGCGACTCCGGCTCCACAATCTCATGCGCGCCAAAACCATAAAAGCGCATTAACCAATCTGCCTGATACAGACGATTCTCTCGTACCATCGGCACAGGCGTTCCAATCGCAGGCAAACGATTATCAGAGAGCATAGGTACATAACCTGAGTAATAGACCCGCTTAAGATCATACGTTTTGTAGAAGTGACTCGATAGCTGAATCACCTGCAAGTCAGTCTCGTTACTCGCACCAACGATCATTTGACTGGTCTGACCTGCTGGCGTGAACTTAGGCGCTTTTTTATGAGTTTTCCGGCTTTCACGAATGGTGATAATTTCTTCTTTTACCGTCTCCATTGGTGCTTTTAATTGATCATGAGATTTTTCTGGCGCAAGCAAAGCCAACCCTGATTTGGTCGGAATCTCGATATTGACGCTCAAACGATCCGCATATAACCCTGCTTTTAGCAGCAACTCTTTTGACGCACCTGGAATGGTCTTTAGGTGGATGTAACCATTGAAGCGCTCACGCGTACGCAGTAGTTTAGCGACTTCGACCAGTCGCTCCATCGTATAGTCGCCACTCTTGAAGATACCAGAGCTGAGGAATAGCCCTTCAATGTAGTTACGGCGGTAAAACTGCATGGTTAAATCGACGACTTCTTCGACACTGAACGCAGCACGCGGCGTGTCATTGCTCTTGCGCGAGGTGCAATAAGCACAGTCGTAAATGCAGTGATTGGTCAAAAGAATCTTTAGCAGACTGACACATCGACCATCTTCGGTATAACTGTGACAGATACCCGTTGCTGATGCATCGCCTAGTCCGCCGCCTTGGTTTTTACGAGTACCAGCGGAGGATGAGCAAGAGACATCATATTTGGCAGCATCGGCCAAGATATTGAGTTTGCCCTGTAATCTTTCATAATTGATGTTTGCCATAAGTCGCGTTTTACCAATTAATTGATGAAAGGTTATTTTACCAAAATACTCATTAAGTCATTGTATTAATAGGAGAATTCTAAAAACAACACGACAAATAGTGTCGTATGATTCGTGTCTAATATAGTAAACAGTAGTTTGAGGTTTATTTAAAGGCTAAAC
>NZ_PJAT01000005.1 GCF_002836715.1 Psychrobacter sp. 4Dc | reverse complement strand
AAACTTTTAAATCAAGTTAAAGTTTCCTAAATTCTAAAATTGATTAAATATAGGCTTTATACAAAGGATATTTAATATAAAAGTGCCGTAAAAACTCGTTTAAATAAAATTTCACATAAAAGTTTCCTGTGCTAAAATGACATTAGGGAAACTTTTATGAAATCTTAATTAGAGAATGCTTTATGAGTGAATACCTGAAGGAAGTTGCAGCTAGAATTAAGAGATGCATGAATGATAAAGGTCTTAGACAAGTAGACATTGTAAAGACCACAGGTGTCTCAAAATCAAGTGTCTCAAAATGGCTTGGAGGAAGAGCCTGCCCAAGTGGAGAATACTTGCTTCGTCTTTCTCAAGTTTTAGATAAACCCGAATACTGGATTTTAAATGGTGAGTATCCCTACTCTTCTTATGCGGACATTGATGATGCAATGGACTATCTAAATTCAGTAGAAGAAGATAATAGGCAAATCTACATTAAAAAATTAGGATTAGATCCTAAGCTTCCATATAGCATCCGGTATTTACGTGACGAATTTGAAGATCGTATGTATTGTGAACATGAACATCAATTTGAATTATCTGCCGAACAAGAAAAGCAAATCGAAGCATATGAAGAAGAGAAATATGAGAGATGGTTTGAATCAAATATAACAGTGGATAATATGCTTGAAAACAGAGATACGTTGAAAGAGATAGAGAAGCTTTTCAATTCAACTAATTTCATTTCTAACTTTCAATACTCGAACAAATCACTAAGATCACCCTCTGAAATTGCAGAGCGATCAAAAACTCAACTTGACAAGACATTATATTATAGTCAAGAAGATATCAGCATGGAGCCCGTGATCATGCGAGGTGCCCAGTGCTCAGTCGATTTAAGCAAACGGACAATTCGAGATGGCAAAATTTATTTAATTAGAAGATATGATTTCTATGGTATGAGAACATTATTTAGCCAATCAGATGGCAGCTTGCTTCTTCAGAGTAAGAATATAAATTACCCAAATGAGGTAGTTTCTAAAAACGAAGTAGATAGCTTAGTGATTATCGGCTATGTCTACGCTTGGGCTAACTTTGATCCTTGGGAAAACTAAACCGACCCAATATTGTCAAAGTTTTAACACTTTGAGAGAATACGATAATGAACACACAGAAATACGCCCTTGAGATTATATAGTACGATGTTCGCATATTAAGTAGAACAGTAAAAAAGTTAAGGTTAACATATTGAGGAGCTTAATCACGTGAATGAAGATCTTAAGCAAGAGTGGTGGTTGGCTTTATTGATAAACATAAATATGGCACTCTAACCATATTTTGAGTATTAGCAATTACTATATCAACCTATCGCCATGAGAAATATTTAGCTGATAATATCTGTAGTGGATTACTTAACAGGATACCTTTGGGTCAAGGTAACTGAAAGCATTTAATATAAATGGTAGTTACACAGAATCTGGAATGGGCTCCTCAGAATCTGAGATGGGCTCGGGATTTCATATATGTTCAAATCTTCTCACGTTTATAAACAAAGCCTTCTTCATCGTAAATTTGATAAGTAACATCTAATAGCGTTTCCAATAATTCAGACTTATCGAAATGCCTGACACTCATCACAATTGGCGAAGTTAGTATCCCCTCTTCAAATGGTATATAGGTTATCTCTTGATGACGTAAATGCTCAAGTGTCTTTGGTACGATAGTCAGACCTTCACCTGCTGCTACCAACCCTAAGGCAATATGCAATTCACGTACTTCAATAAAATAGTTCGCTTTCAAATTACGGGTTTCAAATAATTCCAATACATAATCAATGAAACTGGGCCTCGGTGCTGTTGGATAGAGTAAGAGATTTTCATTTGTTAAATCAATAAGGCTCAAACTGTTGCATTTTTCTTTTGATAAGGGATGTTCTATAGGAACAGCCACTACTAAATCTTCCTCTCTAAGCACCATTCGCCTGATAGAAGCATCTTCAAATAACAACCTGCCAAAACCTACATCTATCTTACCTTCTGTCAATGCTTGCGTTTGTTGCCAGGAGTTTAGCTCATATAATTTAACCTCGATATTCGGATGAACTTCTCTAAAACGTGATATCACTCTCGGTAATATGCCATACAATATAGACGATACAAAACCTATCGAAAGCGAATTATCGAAATTTCCCTTACGAATAGTCATGGTACGCAGGTCGTCTGATTTTTTTAGAATTTGAGTCGCATGATCATAAAAAAACTCGCCAGCCTCAGTGAGTTTCAAGGGACGGTTCTCCCTATCAATAAGCGTAACGCCAATCTCTTCTTCTAATTGTTTTATTTGCCGGCTAAGTGGTGGCTGCGAGATGTACAAACGAGCAGCTGCTTTATTAAAGCTTTTTTCTTCTGCCACGGCTATGAAATAGCGTAAATGCCTAAGTTCCATTATTCTTCCTTGATTGACTTTCTATTGCTTCTATCCTAAGTCGTTCTAGTCTCTTCCCTTTTTTCTATCACCTACTTCATATACAGAATGTCCATACTTAAAGAACATAACATGATACCTACCTTTCAACAAAATACCTAAAAAGTATTAAAATAAGACTAAATAGGTCTTAGACATGTCGATATTTAACACCTATAGTTCTTATTAAGCATAAGGAAGCCAAAATTTTATACTAAGGACAGATATGATTCGTTCAATTAATACTTTACTAGTACCAATACCTACTATTCGAGCGCATAAACTTGCTTGTACCGTGATGAATGAACAAGTATTGGTTCTGGTACATATCCAAACCGAAGATGGCTACGAAGGTTGGGGCGAAGCAACGACGATTGGCGGTTTAAGTTATGCTGAAGAAAGTCCTCATAGTATCAAAACCAATATCGATACTTACTTTACCCCTCTCTTGATGAAAGAGAAGCCTACAAGTACAGCAAAAGCAATGCAGCTCTTGAACACCCACATCAGCGGTAATCGTTTTGCAAAATGCGCGATTGAAACTGCTCTACTCGACATCGAAGGCAAAAGACTCAACTTACCTATCAGCGAGCTCATCGGTGGTCGCGTCCGTGATCGTATCGAAGTCGCATGGACGCTTGCTAGCGGAAATACTGATACCGATATCGCTGAAGCTCATCAAATGATTGAACAAAGAAAACATCGAATTTTTAAATTAAAAATAGGTAGCAACCCTATTCTTGATGATATTGCCCATGTATTAGCTATTAAACAAGCTTTACCCGATTGCCGCATCACCGTTGATGTTAATCAAGCATGGACAGAGCTTGAAGCTATGAAAGGGATTAGTCTGTTGCAGGACGGCGGCGTTGATTTAATCGAGCAACCAGTATCGATGCGTAATAAATCAGCCCTAAAGCGTTTAGCTGAACACTTCGACGTGGCTATTATGGCTGATGAAATTGTGCAAGATCCATATAATGCTTTCCAATTGGCAGCGGATCACTGTGCCGATGTCTTTGCTGTAAAAATTAATCAAGCCGGCGGATTGAAGGCCGCCTGTCTCATTGGACAAATGGCACATCTAGCGGGTATCGAGCTTTATGGCGGGACGATGCTAGAAGGACCCATTGGTACTGCTGCATCAGCGCATGTGTTCTCTACCTATCCTAGTCTGAACTTTGACACGGAGCTGTTTGGCCCGTTGCTATTAACAGAGGATATCCTAGCTCAGCCGCTTGATTATCAAAATTTTGGTTTAACTATTCCAACTGGCGCGGGTATAGGTATAGAAGTAGATAGTGACAAAGTATATCACTATGCCAGACAATCAAATTTATCATCCTCAAATCCGATGTCGTTAAGAACTTACGTAAGCGACTCTCACGCTGGGGTCTGATAGACCTCTACTAAAAGCTCCACGCAATAAGTGCTGATAAAGACCAAATATCAGCTATATAACTACCCATAAAGTATAAGGACATAATTATGTTATATCACGTCAGAATGGATGTGTTGTTACCGACAGATATGAATGCTGATAAGGTCAGTGAACTTAAGCAAGCTGAAAAAGCACTATCACACAAACTGCAAGAACAAGGTAAGTGGCGTCATATTTGGCGCTTAGCGGGAGAGTATTCTAACTTTAGTATTTTCGATGTCGAAAGTAATGAAGAACTACATGACATTATGATGTCGCTACCACTTTACCCTTATATGAAAGTCGAGGTCACCCCTTTACTTCGTCATCCCTCTTCTATTCGCGATGATGATAGTTAGTGCCCTATAACGCTATTACTAGATTTCATTAATACCGTTGATGTTAATCAAATAATAGCATCCCAAGATCGCCTTAATCTATTTTTTAACAATTATTGGTCTATACCAGACCAACGGACACCTATTGCCAAAAATAAGCAATGAATGAATGTATTTTGAGTAAGAGTGCTCGCTATAACTACCTTTTAAATAGTCCTCAACAAGGAGAGAGACATGGAACGCAGCCAAATTGAAGCATTAGCCACTCAGTTCATCAAAGGTAAAATTGACTTTCCTGAACAAGTTAACCCACGTATACAAGACATTGTCTTACGTATCGTAACCGACCTCATGCAAACCATCAATGATTTGAAAATCACGGCCGATGAATACTGGTCTGGGGTTGAGTTCATTGGGGATTTAGGCAAAGAGGCAGGATTACTCTCTCCTGGCCTTGGTTTTGATCACTTCATGGACTTAATGATTGAAGAAGACTTAAAAGCGGCGGGTCTTGACGGTGGCACTGTACGTACCATCGAAGGTCCACTCTATGTCGCTGGTGCGCCAGAAGAAAAAGGCTTTGCGCGTCTAGATGATGGCACTGATCTTGACAATGGCACCGTGCTATTCATGCAAGGGACCGTTTATGGCGAAGATGACAAGCCATTGCCAAATGCCAAGGTTGAAGTATGGCATGCCAATAGCTTAGGCAATTACTCTTTCTTTGATGAGTCGCAGTCGCACTTTAACTTGCGTCGTAGCATTATCACTGATGAAAACGGCCATTATGCTTTTCGCAGTATCGTCCCATTAGGTTACTCAGTGCCGCCAGAAGGTATGACCCAAAAAATATTGGGCGCGCTAGGACGTCATGGTCATCGCCCAGCTCACATTCACTTCTTCGCGAGTGCTGACGGTCATCGCAAATTGACCACGCAGATTAACATCGATGGTGATGAGTATCTGTGGGATGACTTTGCCTTTGCTAGCCGTGAAGGCTTGGTACCAGAAGTGACGATGGTTGAAGATGCTGACAAGCTACAAGAAAAAGGGCTGGACGCGCCGTATGCCAGTATCGATTTTGACTTTCATTTAGTGAAAGACATTGATAAGCCAGTACAAGGCAGTGAAGTTGAACGTCGCCGTGCTCAAGCTTAATTATTGAGTATCGCTAGCTACTGTTAGCAACCACTAAATTTTATAGATTTTCGCTTGATATGCACTCAGTTGTCGTATCAAGCGTCATACCCTAACATCGTTTAACACCGTTATTTACAAGGAAGAAAGCCATGAGCGAGCGTATTAATCTAATACCTGAAGGATCAGATATCGCTATCGATGATTTTTTAGAAGAAAATGTAGAAAAAGGAATTTATCGCCTACATCGCAGTGCCTTTACCAATGAAGAGCTGTTTGAGCTTGAAATGAAACATATCTTTGAAGGCAACTGGGTTTATCTGGCTCATGAGACTCAAATCCCTGATAACAACGACTACTATACAACATACATCGGCCGCCAGCCGGTCATCGTTGCGCGTAATAAAGAAGGTGAACTGCATTGTATGATCAATGCCTGCTCCCACCGCGGCGCTCAATTATGTCGTCATAAAAAAGGCAATAAGGCAACTTATACGTGCCCCTTTCACGGTTGGACTTATAACAACTCGGGCAAGCTGCTTAAAGTTAAAGATCCACGCGGCGCAGGTTATCCTGACGCTTTTAATAAAGACGGCTCTCACGACCTAAAGCAAGTGAAACTTGCCAATTATAAAGGTTTCTTGTTTGCAAGTCTTAATGATGATGTCGAACCGATTGAAGACTGGCTTGGCGGCTCAACCAAAATCCTTGACATGATTGTCAATCAATCACCAGAAGGCTTAGAAGTATTACGTGGCACCTCAACCTACACCTTTGATGGTAACTGGAAGCTACAAGCTGAAAATGGTGCTGATGGCTACCATGTTTCAGCTGTCCATTGGAACTATGCTGCGACAACAGCACGTCGCAAAGAGCAAGAAGCGGAAAAAGAAGACAATATTAAAGCCATGAATGCTGGTAAATGGGGTCGTCAAGGTGGCGGATTCTATTCTTTTGAGAACGGTCATTTACTACTTTGGACTCAATGGGAAAACCCGCAGGATCGTCCTAATTTTGCGTATCGCGATGACTATGTTGCCCAATATGGTGAAGCAATGGCCGACTGGATGATTGGACGCTCACGTAACTTATGCTTATATCCAAATGTTTATATTATGGATCAATTTAGCTCGCAAATCCGTATGCTACGTCCAATATCCGTTGATAAAACTGAAGTCACTATCTGGTGTATCGCACCGAAAGGCGAAAGCGATGAAGCACGTACTCGTCGTATCCGTCAGTACGAAGACTTCTTTAACGTAACTGGTATGGCAACACCAGATGACTTAGAAGAATTCCGCTCATGCCAGCAAGGTTATAACGGCATTAAGCTAGAATGGAACGACATGTGTCGTGGCTCTGAGCACTGGATAGAAGGCGCTGACGAAGGTGCAAAAGCCATCGACTTGAAGCCTTTGTTAAGCGGAGCTAAGACTGAAGATGAAGGATTGTATACCGTGCAACATCGATATTGGCATGAAGAGATGAAAAAAGCCCTAGAGCAAGAACAGCAGCTACATGGCGCAGGCTAATATTAGCTACCTACTTAGACCAGTAACTTGCTAGTTATTGCAGGACGAACAAATATAAAAGGATATCGCTAATGAAAAATGCAACGGTTAATATCGAAGATGTGCGTCAGTTTCTGTACCGTGAAGCACGATTGCTTGATGAAAAAAAATGGGAAGAATGGCTGGCTTGTTATGACGAAGAATGTCCGTTTTGGATGCCTAGTTGGGATGACGATGGCGAGCTAATAAGCAACCCGCAACGCGAAATATCTCTGATTTATTACCCTGATCGTCGCGGGCTTGAAGATCGAATTTTCCGTATCGAGACTGAGCGTTCTTCTGCAACCATTCCGGATACTCGCACCACACATAACCTATCTAATATCGAATTACTTGAAGATAATGACGGCATTGTTAGCGTCCGATTTAACTGGATCAATAAGTCTTATCGTTATCATGAGACCAACACTTATTGGGGGTTCTCTAAATACAAGATAGACATGAATCAAGCTAGCCCAAAGATCTTGGACAAATACATCGTATTAAAAGATGATTACGTACATCAAATTATGGATGTATATCACGTCTAGAGTTCGCATGATTTTATTTATGCTTGCCAGCTAGTACAAATAATCAAATTTAAAAATAGTTTGTTGGTAATTTATGAAGTATCAACGAGCCAACCAAAAATATAGTGATGTTAGTCAGTAGCCATATATTGAAAAAGGATGTTTCTCATGGAATACAACATAGCTCTACAGTTTGAAGATGGTGTCACGGGATTTATCAAATGCGAAGATGATGAAACCGTCGCCGAAGCCGCTTATCGTCAAAAATATAATATCCCTGTGGATTGTCTTGATGGAGCTTGCGGTACCTGCCGTTGTCATTGTGAGTCGGGCAGCTATGACATGCATCCTGATATGTATATTGAAGAGGCGCTGACCGAAACCGAAGCTAATGATGGCTACGTCTTGACCTGTCAAATGATTCCTGAGAGCGACTGCGTCATTAAAGTGCCAACCTCATCAGAAGCCTGCAAAGTCAGCAAATCTGTGTTCAAAGGTAAGCTGCAGCAGCTAAATGTATTGTCAGAATCCACCATTCACTTCGGCGTTGAGATTGATAACCCAGATGCCTTAGTATTTTTACCTGGGCAGTACGTCAATATCACCATCCCTGACTCTGATGAGACACGTTCCTACTCTTTTAGCTCAATGCCTAGTACCAATCAAGCTGAATTTGTCGTCCGTAACATTCCCAATGGCAAAATGAGTACCTTTTTATCTGATATTGCCAAGCTAGGTCAAGATATTGACTTTGAAGGACCATTCGGCAGTTTCTACTTACGTCCTATCGTACGTCCTACTGTATTTTTAGCTGGTGGTACAGGTATCGCACCCTTTTTATCGATGCTAAAAAGCTTAGAGATATCGGGCGCTCATCATCCTATCAAGATGGTCTACGGTGTTACTAATGATGCTGATTTGATAGAGATTGAAAAACTGGAAGAAGTGAAGAAAAACCACGATTGGTTTGACTATTATACCTGTGTAGCAAGCGAGGAAAGCGTCCATAAGCGCAAAGGCTATGTAACCAGCCATGTTGAAACTGATTGGCTAAATGATGGCGATGTTGATGTCTATTTGTGTGGTCCTCTGGCAATGGTCGATGCCGTTAGTAATTGGTTAGATACAAGTAGCCTCAAACCTAGCAATTTTTATTACGAAAAGTTCACACCTAGTGAGCAGTAATATAGCTCAAACAATACAGCGATAGAATACTTTTCTCTAGGAGACAGCAATGAGTAAGCGCTTTGATAATAAAGTATGTGTCGTAACGGGTGCCGCACAAGGTATCGGTCGCGGGGTCGCATTACGCTTAGCAAATGAGGGTGGCAAGATAGTCATGGCAGACTTCTCACCTTTGGTAGAAGACGTGTTAACAGAAATTACTGCAAATGGCGGGCATGCGACGACAATCCAAGCTGATCTTGAGACTTATCGAGGGGCACGGGATGTTATCGATAAAGCACTTGATACCTACGGTCGTATTGACATATTGGTCAATAATGTAGGAGGTGCAATATGGATGAAACCATTCGTTAATTTCTCTGAGATAGAGATTGAAAAAGAAATTAGTCGCTCACTATTTCCAACATTATGGTGTTGCCATGCGGTACTGCCAACGATGATCAAACAACAATCTGGCACTATCGTTAATGTTTCCTCCATCGCGACACGTGGTATCAACCGTATACCCTACTCAACTGCAAAAGGCGGTATAAACGCCATGACTGCATCACTTGCTTTTGAACATGCAAGTGATGGAATTCGCGTTAATGCAGTGGCAACGGGTGGTACTGAAGCCCCGCCTAGAAAGATTCCACGTAATACAAAGCCTTCAACTGATGAGGAGAAAGGCTGGATGAACGCAGTTGTTGATCAAACCATCAACAGCACATTTATGAAACGTTACGGCACAATAGATGAACAAGTCAATACCATCGCATTTTTGGCTTCTGATGAATCTTCCTATATCACTGGAAGCACTATCCCTGTAGGCGGTGGTGACGCAGGCTAATCTCTCTCCTCAGGTTATTAAGTAGCATAGCGTTGAACAGAGAACTATCTACTCGCTGCTGATTTGCAAGGAAGCAATATGGCAAACGTAATACACACATTGAAAGACGACTGGTCAATCTCTGCCACCGTAGCAGGTTTTTTGGCCGTACTGATTTCTTATGCTGGCCCCTTAATTATCTTTTTTCAGGCAGCACAAGCAGCGCAGGTATCAGAAACGATGATGGCATCGTGGATCTGGGGAGTATCTATAGGTGCCGCCGTCTCAGGTATCTATTTATCTATTAAATATAAAACCCCTATTATTACCGCTTGGTCAGCACCCGGTACGGCTCTACTGGTAACCGTCTTTCCGAATATGAGTATTAATGAAGCGATAGCCGCTTATATCGTATCAGCGATTGTGATTTTTTTAGTAGGTGCAACTGGATCTTTTGACAAGATTTTAAGATGGATTCCTAATGGTATCGCTGCCGGTATGATGGCAGGTATCCTGTTTCAATTTGGTTTAGAGTTATTTGTAGCAACCAATACGATGCCATTTATCGTATTTAGCATGCTTGGCTGTTACTTAGTAGCCAAGCGATTTTCACCACGTTATACCATGATTTGGGTACTGCTATGCGGTATCATTTTAAGTGTTCTATTAGGAAAAATGAACCCTGTCAATATAGATTTAGCCATTACCATACCTACTGTAATATGGCCTGAGTGGACGTGGAATGCCGTATTCAACCTTGCGATTCCACTCATTCTTGTGAGCTTAACTGGACAGTTTTTACCTGGTATGGCGATTCTTAATCTTAGTGGTTATGACACACCAGCCAAGCCTATCGTCAGTATTACAAGCCTAGCTTCGTTAGTAGTCGCCTGTGTAGGGGGTATTACGATTGTCCTAGCAGCAATCACCGCAGCACTTTGTACTGGTAAGGATGCCCATGAATTAAAAGAGAAACGCTACATAGCAGGTGTG